>NZ_JACADT010000023.1:0-22178 GCF_013421635.1 Streptomyces sp. UH6
GCCAGCCAGGGCGCCAGCTCGCCGGTGGACAGCACCGAGCCGTCCAGCTCGACGCCGCTCTGCGCGGCGGGCGAGGGACCCGCCTCCTCCTCGGCTGCCGGGTCCACGGCGAACAGCCGCTCCCGCAGCGAGGGGTTACGGATCTCCAGCGTGTCCAGGATCATCGCGACCGACTTGCGGTCGTAGGCCGCCCGCTCCAGCGCGGAGACCCCCACCGGCAGCTCGACGTCCCGGACCATCTCGGTCAGTCGGCGGTTCAGCTTCACCGACTCCAGGTGGTCGCGGAAGTTCTGACCCGCCTTGCCCTTGACCTCCTCGGCCCGCTCCACCAGCTCGGCGAACGACCCGAACTGGTTGATCCACTTCGCGGCCGTCTTCTCGCCCACGCCCGGGATGCCCGGCAGGTTGTCCGACGGGTCACCGCGCAGCGCCGCGAAGTCGGGATACTGCGCCGGGGTCAGGCCGTACTTCTCGAAGACCTTCTCCGGCGTGAACCGGGTCAGCTCCGACACGCCCTTGGTCGGGTACAGCACCGTGGTGTGCTCGGACACCAGCTGGAAGGAGTCACGGTCGCCGGTGACGATCAGGACGTCGAAGCCCTCCGCCTCCGCCTGCGTCGCCAGCGTCGCGATGACGTCGTCCGCCTCGAAGCCCTCCACCGCGAACCGCCGCACGGCCATCGCGTCCAGCAGCTCGCCGATCAGCTCCACCTGGCCGCGGAACTCGTCCGGCGTCTTCGCCCGGTTCGCCTTGTACTCGGTGAACTCCTCGGCCCGCCACGTCTTGCGGGACACGTCGAAGGCCACCGCGAAGTGCGTGGGCGCCTCGTCGCGCAGCGTGTTGGCCAGCATCGAGGCGAAGCCGTAGATCGCGTTCGTCGGCTGGCCCTGCGCCGTCGTGAAGTTCTCCGCGGGCAGCGCGAAGAACGCGCGGTACGCGAGCGAGTGCCCGTCCATGAGCATCAGCCGCGGACGCTCACCGCCGGGGGTCGTGTCGGTCTTCTTCGATGCTGTATCCACCACGCCCTCGATCCTGCCACGCCCCACGGACAGCCCGCGCCCACCCACCGGCCGCCCCGGCTCCCCGCTCCGGCCCGGTCACCCGTGGCGGTGATCCGCCGGGCCGCTCCGCGAGAGTTCTCCACAGGTCTCGCGGAGCCTCCTCCACAGCTCTCCCGCAGGCCCGCGCCCCCGTGCAAGGATCTTGGACGACAGCCGACCCGACAGCCGCACCACCGGTGCAGAAGAGGTGAGCGCCATGGCGAGCAAGCCCCCCGCCGCCGATCCCGCGCAGGACGCCCCCCGCGTCACCGAGCCCCGGCACGCAGCGGCCGGCCTGCCCGCCCTCGGTCACACCCTGCGCATCGCCCACCAGCAGATGGGTGTCCGCCGCACGGCCCTCACTCTTCTGCGGGTCAACCAGAAGGACGGCTTCGACTGTCCCGGCTGTGCCTGGCCCGAGGGCGACAAGCGGCACGCCGCGGAGTTCTGCGAGAACGGCGCCAAGGCCGTCGCAGAGGAGGCCACCCTCCGCCGGGTCACGCCGGACTTCTTCGCGGCCCACCCGGTCGCCGACCTCGCCGGCCGCAGCGGTTACTGGCTGGGCCAGCAGGGGCGCCTGACCCGTCCCATGTACCTGGCCGAGGGCGCCACCCACTACGAGCCCATCGGCTGGGACGAGGCCTTCGACGTGATCGCCGAGGAGATCCACGCCCTCGACTCCCCCGACCAGGCGGTGTTCTACACCTCGGGCCGGACCAGCAACGAGGCCGCCTTCCTCTACCAGCTCTTCGCCCGCGAGCTGGGCACCAACAACCTTCCCGACTGCTCCAACATGTGCCACGAGTCCTCCGGCTCCGCCCTCACCGAGACCATCGGCATCGGCAAGGGCAGCGTCAGCCTCGAGGACCTCCACCAGGCCGACCTGATCATCGTCGCCGGACAGAACCCGGGCACCAACCACCCGAGGATGCTCACCGCCCTGGAGAAGGCCAAGGCCGCCGGGGCCCGCGTCATCAGCGTCAACCCCCTGCCGGAAGCGGGGCTCGAACGGTTCAAGAACCCGCAGACCCCCAAGGGCCTCACCACCGGCACCGCCCTCACCGACCTGTTCCTCCAGATCCGCATCGGCGGCGACCAGGCCCTCTTCCGCCTCCTCAACAAGCTCGTCCTGGAGACCGAGGGAGCCGTGGACGAGGCGTTCGTCCGCGAGCACACCCATGGCTACGAGGAGTTCGCCGAGGCCGCCCGCGCCGCCGACTGGGCGGAGACCCTGGCCGCCACCGGTCTCACCCGCGAGGAGATCCACCAGGCCCTCGACATGGTGCTCGCCTCGAAGCGCACCATCGTCTGCTGGGCCATGGGCCTCACCCAGCACAAGCACTCGGTCCCCACCATCCGCGAGGTCGTCAACTTCCTGCTGCTGCGCGGCGACATCGGCCGTCCCGGGGCCGGTGTCTGTCCCGTGCGGGGGCACTCCAACGTCCAGGGCGACCGCACCATGGGCATCTTCGAACGCCCCGCGCCCGCCTTCCTCGACGCCCTGGAACGCGAGTTCGCGTTCGCCCCGCCCCGGCACCACGGCCTCGACGTCGTCAACGCCATCCGCGCGCTGCGCGACGGCGCCGCCAAGGTCTTCTTCGCCATGGGCGGCAACTTCGTCGCCGCCACCCCGGACACCGACGTCACCGAGGACGCCATGAGGCGCGCCCGCCTCACCGTCCACGTCTCCACCAAGCTCAACCGCTCGCACGCGGTCACCGGCGCCCGCGCCCTGATCCTCCCCACCCTCGGCCGCACCGAGCGCGACCTCCAGGCCGGCGGCGAGCAGTTCGTGACGGTCGAGGACTCCATGGGCATGGTGCACGCCTCCCGCGGCCGCCTCGAGCCGGCGAGCCCGCACCTGTTGTCCGAACCGGCCATCGTGTGCCGCCTCGCGCGCCGCGTCCTGGGCCCCGGAAGCGCCACGCCGTGGGAGGAGTTCGAGAAGGACTACGCCACGGTCCGCGACCGCATCTCGCGGGTCGTCCCCGGCTTCGAGGACTTCAACGCCCGCGTCGCCCACCCCGGGGGCTTCACCCTCCCGCACGCGCCGCGCGACGAACGCCGCTTCCCCACCGCCACCGGCAAGGCGAACTTCACCGCCGCGCCCGTCGAGTACCCGGTGATCCCCGAGGGCCGCCTGCTGCTGCAGACGCTCCGCTCGCACGACCAGTACAACACCACGATCTACGGCCTCGACGACCGCTACCGGGGCATCCACGGCGGACGCCGCGTCGTCCTCGTCCACCCGGAGGACGCCGCCGGCCTCGGCGTCGCCGACGGCTCGTACGTCGACCTGGTCTCCGAGTGGAGCGACGGCACCGAGCGCCGGGCCCCCGGCTTCCGCGTCGTCCATTACCCCACCGCCCGGCGGTGCGCGGCCGCCTACTACCCGGAGACCAACGTCCTGGTGCCGCTCGACTCCACCGCGGACGTCAGCAACACCCCGGCCAGCAAGTCCGTGGTGATCCGTCTGGAACAATCCGCAGCGGACTGAGCGTTTGCTCAGCCGGCGGCGCGGCAGCGTCGCCGGCACCACCGCAGGCGCCACCGCACCAGGTCTCCCCCGAACGAATTGGAGCCGGCCCCATGGGCGAGCAGCACACCGTGAAGTTCCCGCAGGAAGTCCTCGACGAGTACGCGAGCCTCGGCCTCGACCTGCCCGCCCTCTTCTCCGCCGGCCATCTCGGCACCCGTATGGGCATCGAGGTCAAGGAGGCCTCGGCCGAGCGGGTCGTGGGCACCATGCCGGTCGAGGGCAACACCCAGCCCTACGGCCTGCTCCACGGGGGCGCCTCGGCCGTCCTCGCCGAGACGCTCGGTTCGGTCGGCTCCATGCTGCACGGCGGCCCTTCCAAGATCGCCGTCGGCGTCGACCTCAACTGCACCCACCACCGCGGCCTGAGCTCCGGCGTGGTCACCGGGGTCGCCACCCCGGTCCACCGCGGCCGCTCCACGGCCACCTACGAGATCGTCATCAGCGACGAGCAGGACCGCCGCGTCTGCAGCGCCCGCCTCACCTGCCTCCTGCGTGACGCCTGACGGCCCACCGCGCTCCCCCACGGGGCGCCCCGAGCGGCACCACCGCCCGGGGCGCCCCTTTTTTCTTGAATTCTTCTTCCGCGAGTAACGCTGCGTAACACGATCGAAATGAATGCATGGTGCATTCATTTAACGCGTGACAACGCTGTCAGGTAATGAGTGAAAGCTCGAGTGCTCCTGAACGCCGAAACGCTGCGTCCTGCACTTTCTCAACATGTGGACCGGCCGAATCCGCCGGAATTAACCTCTTCCACCCACTCCTTACCGCTCTGCATTACCTCGTGTCATAACAAGAGCGTCACATCCTTGGTCAGGCACTCCTCCCTATAACCGCCTCGCGCCTAGAGTCACCGCCAGTCACCGCGCCGTGGGAACAGCAAATCCGCCCAGCGCCTCGACTCGGCCGCATTCCAGACCGGAACGGCCGTGCCAGGGAAAGGACACAACGTGCGTCAACGTCTCCTCGCACTGACCGCCGCGCTGGCGGCGGGAGCGCTCACCCTCACCGCCTGCGGCTCTCGCGACGAGGGCAACAAGGGCGGCGGCGGCTCCGGCGACGTCAAGGTCGTCATCGGCCTCGACGCCCCGCTCACCGGCGACCTGTCCGCACTGGGCCTCGGCATGAAGAACGCCGCCGACCTCGCTGCCAAGACGGCCAACAAGAAGAAGTTCGTCGACGGCGTCACCTTCGAGATCGACGCCCGCGACGACCAGGCCCAGCCCTCCGTGGGCGCGCAGAACGCGCAGGCCTTCATCAGCAACAAGGACGTCCTCGGCGTCGTCGGCCCGCTGAACTCCAGCGTCTCCCAGCAGATGCAGAAGCCGTTCAACGACGCCGGCCTCACCCAGGTCTCCCCGGCCAACACCGGCACCGAGCTCACCCAGGGCGACGGCTGGAAGGACGGCAACTCCGTCCGCCAGTTCGACACCTTCTTCCGCACCGCCACCACCGACGAGGTGCAGGGCGCCTTCGCCGCCGAGTACCTCTTCAACGAGGCCGGCCTCAAGAAGGTCTACCTGATCGACGACCAGAAGACCTACGGCGCCGGCCTCGCCGCGTCCTTCAAGGCCAACTTCACCAAGCTCGGCGGCAAGATCGTCGGCAACGACCACATCAACCCGGACGACCGCGACTTCAACGCCGTCGTCACCAAGATCAAGAAGACCGGCGCCGAAGCGCTCTACTACGGCGGCGAGTACCCGGCCGCCGCGCCGCTGAGCCAGGCCCTCAAGGACAGCGGCCAGGCCATCCCCCTCATGGGCGGCGACGGCATCTACTCCGGCGAGTTCCCCAAGCTCAACAAGAAGGCCGAGGGCGACCTCGCCACCTCCGTCGGTGAGCCGGTCGAGAAGCTCGACTCCGCCAAGGACTTCATCGCCAACTACCAGGCCGAGGGCTACGAGGACGCCTACGAGGCGTACGGCGGCCTCACCTACGACGCCACCTGGGCCGTGATCGAGGCCGTCAAGCTGGCGGTCGAGGGCAACGACGGCAAGCTCCCGAGCGACGGCCGCAAGGCGGTCCTCGAGGCCATGAGCAAGATCAAGTTCCAGGGCGTCACCGGCGAGATCTCGTTCGACGAGTTCGGTGACACCACCAACAAGACCATGACCGCCTACAAGGTCAAGGACAACGCCTGGGCCCCCGAGTACAGCGGCTCCCCCAAGCTCGACTGATCACCCCGGTCGAGCGACCGGCACCACACATTGATTCAGGCCGCGCGGGCGCGCCCACCAGCGCTCCCGCGCGGCGCCATATCCGAACCACCCCAACGGAGGCCCTGCGGTGAACGAACTGCCGCAACAGCTGGCCAATGGACTCATCCTCGGCGCGATGTACGGACTCATCGCGATCGGCTACACGATGGTCTATGGAATCGTCCAGCTCATCAACTTCGCCCACGGCGAGATATTCATGGTCGGAGGCTTCGGGGCGCTCACCGTCTACACGGCCCTTCCCAGCAGCCTCGGCCTCCTGACAGCCATCCCCCTCATGATCCTCGGCGGCATCGTCGTCTCCGTCCTCGTCGCCACCGCGGCGGAACGCTTCGCCTACCGGCCCCTGCGCACCGCGCCACGCCTGGCCCCGCTGATCACCGCCATCGGCCTCTCCCTCGCGCTCCAGCAGGCCGTCTGGATGTGGTACCCCGACGCCAAGAAGGACGTGCCCTTCCCCCGCTTCGAGGGCGACGCCGTCAACATCCTCGGCGCCCACATCCAGCGCGGCGACCTCTTCGTCCTCATCGCGGCGCCCCTGTGCATGATCGCCCTCGGGGTCTTCGTCAACAAGACCCGCACCGGCCGCGGCATGCAGGCCACCGCCCAGGACCCCGACACCGCCAAGCTCATGGGCGTCAACACCGACCGCATCATCGTCATGGCCTTCGCCATCGGCGCCGCGTTCGCCGCCGTCGCCGCCGTCGCCTACGGGCTCAAGAACGGCCAGATCGGCTTCCGCATGGGCTTCCTGATGGGCCTCAAGGCCTTCACCGCCGCGGTCCTCGGCGGCATCGGCAACATCTACGGCGCCATGCTCGGCGGCATCGTCCTCGGCGTCGCCGAGTCCCTCGCCACCGGCTACATCAGCGACATCCCCGGCATGGAGCTCTTCGGAGGCGGCGGCTGGAAGGACGTCTGGGCCTTCGCGCTCCTCATCATCGTCCTCCTGGTCAGGCCCCAGGGCCTGCTCGGCGAGCGCGTCGCGGACAGGGCGTGATACCGATGACCACCAAGCCCAGCAAGATCGCCAAGTCCCACACCGCGATCATCCCCCTCCCGGCCGCCACCGCCCGCGCCGTCACCGTCGCGGGCGCCGCCCTCGCCCTCGCCGGCACCTTCCTCGCCTGGACCTGGACCAGCGAATTCCCCGGCGACCTCACCGTCACCGGCTACCCCGGCGGCCTCCAGGTCCTCACCCTCGTCGGCGCCGTCCTCACCCTGCTGTTCGCCCTCTCCGGCTACCACGTCCGAGGCCTCGGCTGGCTCACCCCCGGCGGCACCAACAGCCCCGTGCGCCTCAGCGCCCTCGGCGTCTTCGGCACCACCGGCTACACCATCGGCGCCATCAGCTACGAACTCGGCGGCGTCGTCAACCTCGAGCCCGGCGCCTGGGTCTCCGGCGGCGGCGCGGTCCTCGCCGTCATCGGCGCCCTCGGCCTGCCCGCCGACCAGCCCCACGACGAGGACGCCGGCCCCTGGGCCAAACTCCGCAACGCGCTCACCGCCCCCGAGCCCGGTCGCGCCAAGGCCCTCTCCTCCTGGGCCGAGATCCTGATCATCACCGCCGCCTTCGGCATCGGACTCTGGGTCTTCTCCTACGGCATCGCCACCGAGTACTCCGAACTCTTCATCGGCTTCGTCGTCCTCGCCGCGTTCGCCTTCAGCGCGGTGCTGCGCGCCGGACTGATCAAGCGGCTCTCGGCGCTCACCGCCAAGCACCGCAACGTCACCCTGGCCGCCGCCTTCGCCGCGGCGATCTGCTTCCCGTTCACCCAGAGCAACGACCAGTTCGCGCTCATCGGCGCCAACATCCTGATCTTCGCCACCGTCGCCCTGGGCCTCAACGTCGTCGTCGGCCTCGCCGGCCTCCTCGACCTCGGATACGTCGCCTTCCTCGGTGTCGGCGCCTACGCCGCCGCCCTGGTCTCCGGCTCCCCGCAGTCGACCATCGGCGTGCACTTCCCCTTCTGGGCCGCCGTCCTCACCGGTGTCGCGGCGTCCCTGGTGTTCGGCGTCCTCATCGGCGCCCCCACCCTGCGGCTGCGCGGCGACTACCTCGCCATCGTTACCCTGGGCTTCGGTGAGATCTTCCGCATCACCATGAACAGCCTCAACGGCACCAGCGGACCCGACGTCACCAACGGTTCCAACGGCATCCCGAACATCCCCGACCTGGAGCTCTTCGGCTTCAACTTCGGCGTGCCGCACGATGTCCTCGGCTTCCAGCTCACCCGGCCCGGCAACTACTACCTGCTGATGCTGCTGTTCACGGCCATCGTGGTGCTGGTCTTCCGCCGCTCCGCGGAATCCCGCATCGGCCGCGCCTGGGTCGCCATCCGCGAGGACGAGACCGCCGCCACCGCCATGGGCATCAACGGCTTCCGCCTCAAGCTCCTCGCCTTCGCACTCGGCGCCGCGCTCGCCGGCCTCGCGGGTTCCGTCCAGGCCCACGTCTCCTACAGCGTCACCCCCGAGCAGTACCAGTTCGCCGGCTCGGTGCCGCCCAACTCGGCCTTCCTGCTGGCCGCCGTCATCCTCGGCGGCATGGGCACCATCAGCGGCCCCCTCATCGGCGCCGCGCTGCTCTACCTCATCCCGGCGAAGCTCCAGTTCATGGCGGACTACCAGCTCCTCCTCTTCGGCATCGCGCTCATGCTCCTCATGCGCTTCCGCCCCGAGGGCCTGGTCGCCGACCGCAGGAAGCAGCTCGAGTTCCACGAGACCGGACAGACCGACGTACCGGACGCCGCGACGCTTCCCGAGGGCGCCACCGGCGTCGCCAAGGCAGGGGCGTGACCGCCATGACCACCACCACCAACGCGACCACCACCAAGGTCCTCGACGTCAGCGGCGTCACCATGAAGTTCGGCGGGCTCACCGCCGTCCGCGAGGTCGACCTCGCCGTGAACAGCGGCGAGATCGTCGGACTCATCGGGCCCAACGGCGCGGGCAAGACCACCTTCTTCAACTGCCTGACCGGCCTCTACGTCCCCACCAGCGGCACGGTCAAGTACAAGGACACCGTCCTGCCGCCCAAGCCGCACCTGGTCACCAAGGCCGGCATCGCCCGCACCTTCCAGAACATCCGGCTCTTCGCCAACATGACCGTTCTGGAGAACGTCCTCGTCGGCCGGCACACCAGGACCAAGGAAGGCCTCTGGTCCGCCCTCCTGCGCCTGCCCGGCTTCAAGCGGGCGGAGGAGGAGTCCCGGGCGAGGGCCATGGAGCTCCTGGAGTTCACCGGTCTCGCCCACAAGGCCGACCACCTGGCCCGCAACCTGCCCTACGGCGAGCAGCGCAAGCTGGAGATCGCCCGCGCCCTCGCCAGCGAGCCCGGCCTCCTCCTCCTCGACGAGCCCACGGCCGGCATGAACCCCGCCGAGACCCGGGCGACCGAGGAACTCGTCTTCGCCATCCGCGACATGGGCATCGCCATCGTCGTCATCGAGCACGACATCCGGTTCATCATGAACCTCTGCGACCGCGTCGCCGTGCTCGTCCAGGGCGAGAAGATCGTCGAAGGCCCCGCCGAAGTCGTCCAGCGCGACGAGCGCGTCATCGCTGCCTACCTCGGCGAACCCTACGAAGACACCACCGCCGCCGACAGCGCCGCCCCCTCCCCCGAGGCCCCCCGGGCCGACGCCGAGGACCAGGACGACGCCGGACCCGGCAAGGAGAACGACCGATGACCGCACTCCTCGAGGTCGAGGACCTCCGCGTCGCCTACGGCAAGATCGAAGCCGTCAAGGGCATCAGCTTCAAGGTCGACGCCGGCCAGGTCGTCACCCTCATCGGCACCAACGGCGCCGGCAAGACCACCACCCTGCGCACCCTCTCCGGGCTCCTCAAGCCCTCGGGCGGCACCATCCGCTTCGAGGGCAAGAACCTCGACAAGGTGCCCGCCCACAAGGTGGTCAGCCTCGGCCTCGCCCACTCCCCGGAAGGGCGCCACATCTTCCCCCGCATGTCCATCGAGGACAACCTGCGGCTCGGCGCCTACCTCCGCGACGACCGGGACGGCATCACCCGGGACATCCAGCGCGCCTACGACCTCTTCCCCATCCTCGGGGAGCGCAGGAGGCAGGCCGCCGGAACCCTGTCCGGCGGCGAGCAGCAGATGCTCGCCATGGGCCGTGCGCTGATGTCCCAGCCGAAGCTGCTGATGCTCGACGAGCCCTCCATGGGGCTCTCGCCGATCATGATGCAGAAGATCATGGCCACCATCAGCGAGCTCAAGGCGCAGGGCACCACCATCCTGCTCGTCGAGCAGAACGCCCAGGCGGCGCTCTCGCTCGCCGACCACGGCTATGTGATGGAGATCGGCAAGATCACCCTCACCGGCACGGGTCAGGAACTCCTGCACGACGAGTCGGTCCGCAAGGCCTACCTCGGCGAGGACTGACGCCCGCCCGGCTCCGCCCGGCACACGCGGCGAGGCCCGTACCCCTGGACGACAGGGGTACGGGCCTCGCCCGCGTCCGTTCCGGTTGCGGTCCGGCGCCCGGCGTCCGGCGCCCGGTGTCAGCCGCGCCCGGCCTTCTTCTCCTCGGAGTCGGCGATGACGGCCTCCGCGACCTGCTGCATCGACATCCGGCGGTCCATCGACGTCTTCTGGATCCACCGGAACGCCGCCGGCTCGCTCAGCCCGTACTCGGTCTGCAGGATCGACTTCGCGCGGTCCACCAGCTTGCGGGTCTCCAGCCGCTGGGAGAGATCGGCGATCTCCTTCTCCAGCTCCTTCATCTCCGTGAACCGCGACACCGCCATCTCGATCGCGGGCACCACGTCGCTCTTGGAGAACGGCTTCACCAGGTACGCCATCGCACCGGCGTCCCGGGCCCGCTCCACGAGCTCGCGCTGCGAGAACGCGGTCAGCATCAGCACCGGGGCGATGGACTCCTCCGCGATCTTCTCCGCCGCGGAGATGCCGTCCAGCTTGGGCATCTTGACGTCCAGGATCACCAGGTCCGGCCGGTGCTCCCGGGCCAGCTCCACGGCCCGCTCCCCGTCCCCGGCCTCGCCGACGACCGTGTAGCCCTCCTCCTCCAGCATCTCCTTGAGATCCAGCCGGATCAGGGCCTCGTCCTCGGCGATGACGACCCGGGTGGTCTGCGGCGGGACGTGCGACTTGTCGTCGTCGACGGGCTGGGGGGTCTCGGGGGCGGTCACGCTGGCTCCTCGGGCTCAGGGCAGAGTACTGCTGCCAAGACCTTACCTAGCTGCGGTAAGGTATGAGCGCAGAGGGGGAGACCCAACCTTCGGTTCCTCGAGCCCCGGTAGCCCAACTGGCAGCAGGCAATGGATTCAAAACCCATACAGTGTCGGTTCGAATCCGACCCGGGGCACTTTTCCTTATATTCGAAGGCTTGTGAAACAGGCGGATGTTCCCGTTACGGTGAACATCCGCCTTTCACCACGGAGGGCGACAAGTCGCCACCGATAGTGGCCACATGTACGACCTCAGCACACGCCGGCGGGCCTTGTCCCTTGTCGCGCAGGGCCGCAGCCTCAATTCGGTCAGCAAGGAACTGGGCGTCTCCCGGGCCGCGATCCGCGAATGGCAGGTACGGCTGATCCCCTTGCAGCGCGCGGGGGCCGACTGCGAACGGTGCCGCCCTGTCCCCGAACCGCCCGACAACGGTGCCGCCTACTCCTACCTGCTGGGGCTTTACCTCGGCGACGGCTGCATCAGCGCAGGCCGCAACTCCAGCCTCGTCATGCGGATCGCATGCGCCGACGCCTGGCCGGGGCTGATCGATGCGTGTGAGGAGGCGCTGGGCGCGGTCCGACCCGCCAACAGCGTGTTCCGGGTGCAGCGCCAGGGCTGCACCATGGTGACCATGGGCAGCAAACACTGGGCCTGCCTCTTCCCCCAGCACGGCCCCGGGCGGAAGCATGACCGTTCCATCGCCCTCGCCCCGTGGCAGCAAGCCGTCGTGGACGCGCACCCGTGGGAGTTCATCCGGGGTCTGATCCACTCCGACGGGTGTCGCGTCACCAACTGGACCACACGCGTCGTGGGCGGTGAGCCCAAACGCTACGAATACCCGCGGTACTTCTTCACCAACACGTCTGGCGACATCCGCCGCCTGTTCGTCGAAACTCTCGACAAGGTCGGCGTCGAATGGAAAGTCTGCACCCGCAACGGGATCCCCTTCAACGTCTCCGTCGCCCGCAAGGCGTCCGTCGCCCTCATGGACGCCCACGTGGGCCCCAAGTACTGACTCAGTCCTCCCCGATGTGGTGCACCCGCACCAGGTTGGTCGTCCCCGAGACGCCCGGCGGGGAGCCCGCCGTGATGACCACGACGTCGCCCTTGCGGCAGCGGCCGTACTTCAGCAGCAGTTCGTCGACCTGGTCGACCATCGCGTCGGTAGAGTCGACGTGCGGCCCGAGGAACGTCTCCACGCCCCAGGTGAGGCTGAGCTGCGAGCGGGTCGCCGGCTCGGGGGTGAAGGCGAGGACCGGGATCGGGGACCGGTAGCGCGACAGGCGCCGCACGGTGTCGCCGGACTGGGTGAAGGCGACGAGGAACTTGGCGCCGAGGAAGTCGCCCATGTCCGCCGCCGCGCGGGCCACCGCGCCGCCCTGGGTGCGGGGCTTGTTCCGCTCGGTGAGCGGCGGGAGCCCCTTGGCGAGGATGTCCTCCTCCGCGGCCTCGACGATGCGCGCCATCGTCCGCACGGTCTCCACCGGGTACTTGCCGACGCTGGTCTCGCCGCTGAGCATCACCGCGTCGGTGCCGTCGATGACCGCGTTGGCGACGTCGGAGGCCTCGGCGCGGGTGGGCCGGGAGTTGTCGACCATCGAGTCGAGCATCTGGGTGGCGACGATGACCGGCTTGGCGTTGCGCTTGGCGAGCTTGACCGCCCGCTTCTGCACGATCGGCACCTGTTCCAGCGGCAGTTCGACGCCCAGGTCGCCCCGGGCGACCATGATGCCGTCGAAGGCGGCGACGATCTCCTCGATGTTCTCGACGGCCTGGGGCTTCTCGATCTTGGCGATGACGGGGAGGCGCCGGCCCTCCTCGTCCATGATCCGGTGGACGTCCTTGATGTCGAGCGCGCTGCGCACGAAGGAGAGGGCGATGACGTCGAAGCCGGTGCGCAGCGCCCAGCGCAGGTCGGCCTCGTCCTTGTCGGAGAGGGCGGGGACGGAGACGGCGACGCCGGGCAGGTTGAGGCCCTTGTGGTCGGAGACCATGCCGCCTTCGACGACGATGGTGTGGATCAGCGGGCCCTCGACGGAGCGGACCTCCAGCGTGACCTTGCCGTCGTCGACGAGGATGCGCTCCCCGACCGCGACGTCGTTGGCGAGGCCGTGGTAGGTGGTGCCGCAGAGGTGGCGGTCGCCGTCGGCGCCGGGTTCGACGCTGATGGTGAAGGCGTCGCCGCGCTCGAGGAGGACGGGGCCTTCGTGGAAGCTGCCGAGACGGATCTTGGGGCCCTGGAGGTCGGCGAGGGTGCCGACGCTGCGGCCGGTGTCGTCCGCGGCCCGGCGCACCCGGTGGTAGCGCTCCTCGTGCTCGGCGTAGCCGCCGTGGCTGAGGTTGAAGCGGGCGACGTCCATGCCGGCGTCGACGAGCTCCCTGACGCGGTCGTAGGCGTGGGTGGCGGGCCCGAGGGTGCAGACGATTTTTGCTCGGCGCATGGTTCGACCATAGGGCTTACCGGCGGGTAGGCCGTTCGTGTTGGCGTTCTGTTCAACAACCTTCACGGCAACTGTTGTTGTGGTGAATGGGGGTTCGATAAACGGACCCCCGCCGGACCCCCGCCGGACCCCCGCCGCCGGCTCAGAGCGTCGGCTCAGAGTGTCGGCGGCGCCATGGTGAAGCGGGCGTTCACCTGGGCGCGGACGTGCTGGCGCCGGGGTTCGAGTTCGAGGGCGGGAGGCTCGGGCGCGGCTCCGGGGGCGGCGGGGCCGGCGAAGCCCCCGGGCCGTGGCATGCCCCGGCCGACGGGAGCGGCGTCGGCGCCGATGTCGGCGATGTCGACGACGCCGGTGAGGGTGGTGCCGAGTGCCTCGGCGTACTCGCGGGCGCGGACGACGGCCTGCCGGACGGCCTCCTGACGGGCGCGCCGGTGGGCCGGCGAGTTCGTGCGCAGGGACCAGTAGGGGCCGCTGACGCGGGTGTGGTCGAGGTCGGCGAGGCGGGTGGTGAGTTCGCCGAGGACGGTGAAGTCGGTGATCTCCGCGCTGAGGGTGACCCGTCCGCCGTAGGCGCGGATGCGTTCGCCGCGGCCGCGCTGGCTGAGTTCGGGGGTGACGGAGAGGGAGCCGGTCTCGACGTGGGCCACGGCGTCGCCGTAGCTCCTGACGAGTTCCAGGGCGGTGTTGTTGCGCAGGGTGAGGTTGGCGATGGCGTCGCGCCGGTCGGTGCCGCGGGCGGTGACGGTGAGGGTGATCCGGGCGACCTCGGGGTCGACCTCGAGGTGGGACTCGCCGCGCACGGCGACGCGCGGGTGCCCGGAGGACGGCTGCCCTGAGGACGACTGGTCGGTGACGGGTTCGGCTTCCATGCGGTCACCCTGCCAGGACCAGCCGGTTCTTGGCGCGTCGCTTACCGGATCGCAACCTGGCGGCCCTGTCGGGGGCGGATCCGGTGGTGAAGAATCTACGCGCGTTGGCATTGTCGTCGGGAGGTGCGGGAGCATGGCGTTGGATCGCCGGAAGTTTCTGAAGAGGTCTGCGGTGACGGGTGCGGGTGTGGCGCTTGCGGGAGGTGCGGCGGGGGCTCCGGCCGCCCAGGCGGCTCCGGCTGCGGCCGGGACCGGGGGCCGTCCGGGCAAGCGGTTCGCCCTGACGGTGATGGGGTCGACGGACCTGCACGGCAACGTCTTCAACTGGGACTACTACAAGGACGCGCGGTACCAGGACGCGGCGGGCAACGCGCTGGGCCTGGCGCGGATCTCCTCCCTGGTGAAGCAGGTGCGGGCGGAGAAGGGCGCCGGCCGGACGATGCTGATCGACGCGGGCGACACCATCCAGGGCACCCCGCTGACCTACTACTACGCCAAGGTGGACCCGATCACCGCCGAGGGCGGGCCGGTGCACCCGATGGCCCGGGCGATGAACAGGATCGGCTACGACGCGGTCGCGCTGGGCAACCACGAGTTCAACTACGGCATCGAGCTGCTGCGCACATTCGAGTCGCAGTGCGACTTCCCGCTGCTGGGCGCCAACGCGGTGGACGCGACGACGCTGAGGCCGGCGTTCCCGCCGTACTTCTTCAAGACGTTCCACGTGCCGGGCGGTGCCCGCCCGGTGAAGGTGGCGGTGCTGGGGCTGACCAACCCGGGCATCGCGATCTGGGACAAGGCGTACGTGCAGGGCAGGCTGAAGTTCCCGGGCCTGGAGGAGCAGGCCGCGCTCTGGGTGCCCAAGCTGCGCTCGATGGGCGCCGACGTGGTGATCGTGTCCGCCCACTCGGGTACGTCGGGCACGTCCTCGTGGAGCGACCAGCTGCCGTACGTGGAGAACTCGGCGGCGAACGTGGCGCGCCTGGTCCCCGGCATCGACGCGGTCCTGGTGGGTCACGCCCACAAGGAGATCGCCGAACTGCGGGTGGTGAACGAGGAGTCGGGCAAGGAGGTGGTGCTCTCCGAGCCGCTGATGTGGGGCGAGCGGCTGTCGCTGTTCGACATCGAGCTGGTCTTCGAGCGGGGCCGCTGGTCGGTGGAGTCGGTGTCGGCCTCGCTGCGGAACGCGAAGGACGTGGAGGAGGACCCGGAGATCGTGGCGCTGCTCCAGGAGCAGCACGACGCGGTCGTGGAGTACGTGAACCAGGTGGTCGGCACCGCCACGGTGACGCTGACGACGGTGGAGGCGCGTTACAAGGACGAGCCGATCATCGACCTGATCGCGAAGGTGCAGGAGGACGTGGTGAAGGCCGCGCTGGCCGGCACCGAGTACGCGTCGCTGCCGGTGGTGGCGCAGGCGTCGCCGTTCTCGCGGACGTCCCAGATCCCGGCGGGCGAGGTGACGATCCGGGACCTGTCGAGCCTGTACGTGTACGACAACACGCTGGTGGCGAAGGTGCTGACGGGCGCGCAGCTGAAGGACTACCTGGAGTTCTCGGCGGAGTACTACGCGCAGGTCGCGGCGGGTGCGCCGGTGGACGTGAACACGCTGACCAACGCGGGGAACCGTCCGGACTACGCGTACGACTACGTGTCGGGCGTGACGTACGACATCGACATCGCTCAGCCGGCCGGCTCGCGGATCAGGAACTTCGCCTTCGAGGGCGCCCCGGTGGCGGCGGACCGGAAGTTCGTGCTGGCGGTGAACAACTACCGGGCGAACGGCGGCAGCGCGTACCCGCACGTGGCGTCGGCGCCCGAGGTGTGGGCGGAGTCGACGGAGATCCGGACGCGGATCGCGGAGTGGGTCACGGCGAAGGGTGTGCTGGATCCGCGGGACTTCGCGTCGGTGGACTGGCGTCTGACGCGGGACGGGGTTCCCGTCTTCTAGTCCTCGGGGGCCGGATCGGCGGCGTCGGCGGGTTCTCCGTCGGCGCCGTCGGCGTGTGCGGGCACGGGCGCCGTCGGGTCAGCGCAGACCGAAGGTGGTGAAGGCGGTGCGGTCCGGGAGCCGGTGGATCTCCTTGCCGGTGAGGGTGTTGAGGATGGTGGCGCTGCGCCAGGCGACGAGGCCGAGGTCGGGCGCGCCGACGCCGTGGGTGTGGAGTTCGGCGTTCTGGACGTAGACGTCGCCGGTGATGGCGGCGTCGAGGCGGAGCCGGTAGTGGTCGTCGACCTGGGGGCGGCCGGCGTGGTCGCGCCGGATGTGGTGGGCGAGGCCGGTGAGCAGGTGGTCGAGGGGGCGCTGGCGGTAGCCGGTGGCGAGGACGACGGCGTCGGTCTCGAGGGTGGTGCGGGTGCCCTGCTCGACGTGCTCCAGGCCGAGGCGGATCCTCCCGTGGGGCGGCTCGTGCGGTGCGGGGGCCGCCTGCCCGTCCGGTGCGGACGACGCCTGCCCGTCCGGTGCGGACGACGCCGGCCCGTCCGGTGCGCGGTCGGCGGTGCGGACGTGGACGCCGGGTGTGAGGGCGGCCGCGGGCCAGCCGCCGTCGAGGGTGCGGCGGTAGAGCTCGTCGTGGATGGCGGTGATGGTGTCGGCGTCGATGCCCTTGTGGAGCTGCCACTGTCCGGCGACGAGCCGGTCGCGGACGGGTTCGGCGAGCCCGTGGAAGTAGCGGGTGTAGTCGGGCGTGAAGTGTTCGAGTCCGAGCTTGGAGTACTCCATGGGGGCGAACGCGGGGGTGCGGCCGAGCCAGTGGATGTGCTCCCGGCCCGGGGGGCGGTGGCGCAGCAGGTCGAGGAAGACCTCGGCTCCGGACTGCCCGGTGCCGATGACGGTGAGGTGCCGGGCCTTCAGCAGGCGCTCGCGGTGGTGGAGGTAGTCGGCGGAGTGGATGACGGGGGCGTGGGGGTCGTCGGCGAGCGGGCGGAGCGGTGCGGGGACGTGGGGTTCGGTGCCGATGCCGAGGGCGATGTGCCGGGCGGGGGTGCGGTGCCGGCTCCGGGGGGTGCCGTCGGGGCCGAGGCGGGTGTGCTCGACCTCGAAGAGGGCGCGGCGGGCGTTCCAGCGGATGGTGTCGACCTGGTGGCGGAAGTGGAGGCCGGGGAGGTTCTCGCTGACCCAGCGGCAGTAGGCGTCGTACTCGGCGCGGTGGATGTGGAACCGCTCGGCGAGGTAGAAGGGGAAGAGCCGGTCGCGGGCCCTGAGGTAGTTGAGGAAGGTCCAGCGGCTGGCGGGGTCGACGAGGGTCACCAGGTCCGCCAGGAAGGGCACCTGGAGGGTGGTGCCGTCGATGAGCAGCCCGGGGTGCCAGTCGAAGGCGGGGCGGCGTTCGTAGAAGGCGGTGTCGAGCTGGCTCAGCGGCTGGGCCAGGGCGGCGAGGGAGAGGTTGGCGGGGCCGATGCCGATGCCGACGAGGTCGCGCGGTGGGGGTCCCCCCTGCTCGGGTGGGGGTTCCCCCTGCTCGAGCGCGGTCGGGAGTTCGGGGGCGGTGTCGTCCGGGGCCGGGTGTGTCATGGGGGGGTCGTCCTCCGTGGGGGGTTCGGAGTCTTAACGACCGTGGGGGTGCGGGGACGCGGGGCGGTGGAGCCCCGCGTCCCCGGCTTCGGGCCGGTGCCGATCGGCCGACGGCGCGGTCGGGCCGGCACGGCGGTCAAGCCGGCGCCGTGGTTCGGCCGGCACTGCGGTTCGGCCGTCCGCCGTGGTTCAGCCGTCCGCCGTGGTTCAGTCGGCGCCGCGGACCCGGAGGGCGCGTGCGAGGTCGTCGAGCTGGTCGGCGAGCTTGCGGCGCAGTGCGGGGGTGACGTCGTCGCCGTCGAGGCAGGCGCGGCCGCGCCGCAGGGTCTCCTCCTCGACGGCGTGGACGGGGAAGGCCCACTGTCCGGCGGCCTCGGCGATGGCGGGACCCCGGCGCCGTGCGACGGCGGGGGCGTCGGTGAACCAGCGGGTGACGTACTCGGCGGTGAGGTCGGCCTGTTCCGGCTGCCAGAAGCCCTGGGCGGTGGCGGTGAACAGGTAGTTGGACAGGTCGTCGCCGCGGAACATGGCGTCCCAGGCGCGCTTCTTGGCGTCCGCGTCGGGGAGGGCGGCGCGGCAGCGGGCGGCGCCTTCCTGGCCGGTGGCGCTGGGGTCGCGTTCGAGTTCCTGGGCGACGGCGGTCTCGTCGACGGCGCCGAGGACGGCGAGGCGGGCGAGGATGCGCCAGCGCAGTTCGGGGTCGAGTTCGGGGCCGCCGGGGACGGTGTCCTCGGCGAGCCAGGCGAGGAGGGTGTCGGCGCGCTGCGCGCTGCCGATGCGGTGGCGGACGGCGGTCAGGCGCAGGCCGGGCTGGGAGCCGTCCTCGGTGCGGCGCGTCAGGTCGCGGCAGAGTTCCCCGATGAGGGTGAGGGCCTCCGCGCGTCGTCCGGGTGCGAGGTAGCGGTCGGTGATCTGGGCGCGGGCGAAGGTGAGGACGCCCTGCACGATGGCGAGGTCGCTCTCCTCGGGCAGGTGGGCGCTCGCGGTGGCGAGGTAGTCGAACGGGTCGAGGTCGCCGTCGCGGACCATGTCGCGCAGGGTGTTCCACAGGACGGCGCGGGTGAGGCCGTCGGGTACCTGGGAGAGGCCGCGCAGGGCGGTTTCCAGGGAGTGTCCGTCGAGGCGGATCTTGGCGTAGGTCTGGTCCTGGTCGTTGGGGACGACGAGGGCCGGGCGGACGCCGGTGTGGGTCTCGGGCCCGCCGGGGACGTCGGTCTCGTGGCGTTCGCGCAGGACGAGGCTGCGGTCGGAGCCGAGGACGCGGTCGTAGACGCCGACGGTGATGCGGTGCGGGCGGGCGCCTTGGCGGTCGAGCGCGAGGGTCCAGCGGCCGGGTCCGGTGCCGGTGGTGGCGGTGAGCGTGTCGACGCCGGTGGTGCGCAGCCAGGCGTCGGCCCAGGCGTGGACGTCGCGGTCGGTGTGGGCGGCGAGGGAGTCGAGGAAGTCGGCGAGGGTCGCGTTGGCGAACTTGTGGCGGGCGAAGTGGGTGTTGATGCCGGCCAGGAAGTCCTTCTCGCCGAGCCAGGTGACGAGCTGGCGCAGGGCGCTGGCGCCCTTGGCGTAGGAGATGCCGTCGAAGTTGAGGAGTGCGGCGGCGGTGTCGGGGACGTGTTCGGGGGCGACGGGGTGGGTGGAGGGGCGCTGGTCGGCGTCGTATCCCCAGCTCTTGCGGGTGACGGCGAACTCGGTCCACGTCTGGGTGAAGCGGGTGGCCTCGGTGAGGGTCTGGTAGCCCATGTACTCGGCGAACGACTCGTTCAGCCAGATGTCGTCCCACCAGCGGAGGGTGACGAGGTCGCCGAACCACATGTGGGCCATCTCGTGGGCGATGACCATGGCGCGGGTCTGGCGTTCGGTGTCGGTGACCGCGGAGCGGTAGACGAACTCGTCGCGGAAGGTGACGAGTCCGGGGTTCTCCATGGCGCCGGCGTTGAACTCGGGGACGAACGCCTGGTCGTAGGAGTCGAAGGGGTAGGGCTCGTCGAACTTGGCGTGGTAGCGGTCGAAGCACCGGGTGGTGACGTCGAGGATCTCGTCGGCGTCGTTGTCGAGGTGGGGGGCGAGGCTGGCGCGGCAGTGGATGGCGAAGGGGAGTCCGCGGTGCTGGGTGCGGACGGAGTGCCAGGGGCCCGCGGCGACGGCCATCAGGTAGGTGGAGACGGGGGGTGTGGTGGCGGCGGTCCAGGTGCCGTGGCCGTCGTGGGTGGTGCGGCTGTTGGCGAGGACGGTCCAGCGGTCGGGGGCCTTGACGGTGACGTCGAAGGTGGCCTTGAGGTCGGGCTGGTCGAAGGCGGCGTAGACGCGCTGGACGTCGTCGAGGAAGAGCTGGGTGTAGACGTAGGTCTCGCCGTCGGTGGGGTCGGTGAAACGGTGCATGCCTTCGCCGGTGCGGGAGTAGCGCATGGCCGCGTCGACGGTGAGTTCGTGGTCGCCGGCGGTGAGTCCGCGCAGGGGGAGCCGGTTGTCCACGAGGGTGCCGGGGTCGAGGGGCTGTCCGTCGAGCGTGGCGGTGCGCAGTTCGGCGGGCTTGAGTTCGACGAAGGTGTCCGCGTCGGCGCGGGCGGTGAACCGGATGGTGGTCCGGGAGTCGAAGGTGTCCTCGCCGGTGGTGAGGTCGAGTGCCACGGTGTAGTGCAGGACCGTGAGGAGGTCTGCTCGGGTCTGCGCTTCGTCGCGCGTCAGTACGGACATGGGCACATGCTGCCTGATGCGGGGGCCTTGGCGCAGGGGCGTCGGGACTCGGTGACGCGGGCGCCCGGGTCGCGGTGGGTCGTACCGGGGCGCGCGGGGGTCAGCGCCGGTCGCCGGCGGTGTCGTCCGTGTGCTCCGCGATGCGTTCGTGGTGCCGGATGACCTCGGCGATGATGAAGTTGAGCAGCTTCTCCGCGAAGGCCGGGTCGAGCTTGGCGTTCTCGGCGAGCCGCCGCAGCCGCGCGATCTGCTCGGCCTCGCGGGACGGGTCGGCGGGCGGCAGCTGGTGCCGCGCCTTGAGCAGGCCGACCTGCTGGGTGCACTTGAACCGTTCGGCGAGCATGTGGACGACGGCGGCGTCGATGTTGTCGATGCTGTCGCGCAGCCGGCCCAGCTCTTCGCGGACGGCGGGGTCGACGGGGGCGTTGTTGCTGGTCGTCATGGTCGCTCACTGTATGCGGCGGTGCGGGCGGGCGGCGGCGGGGTCCCACAGTGTGGGCGGGGTGTCGGGGCACGGGGGTGGTCCCGCCGTCGTCCGCCCCGCTCCGGGCGCGAGGGCTCCGCCGTGTGCCGCGCCTCCGTGTGCCGCACCACCGTGGTGTGCCCCGCCCGGCCGTGTGACCGCCCCGGGGCAGGGCGTCCTGCCCCGGGGGCGGATCACGGGCAGGGCGTCCTGGCCCGATCACCGGAGGCAGCCGGTCACCTGGGGCGTCCGGTCACCGGGGACGTCCGGTCACCGAGGGCGTCCGGTCACCGAGGACGTCCGGTCATCGGGGGCGTCCGGTCACCGGAGGCAGCCGGTCACACCGCCGGTCACGGGGTGTGCGTCCGCGTTCCGTTCCTCCCCCGTCGCGCGGCCAGGCCTTCCCAGGCCCGGGTGAACAGCGTCGGCAGCGGGACGGAGGGCACGGCGGCCAGGTGGGACGTCGACCGGTGCTCCCGGGCGAGCGGCAGGAGACCGGTTTTCTGCGCCTCGACGGGAAGGCGCGGCGGCTTGCGGTCCAGCCAGGCGCCCGGCAGGAAGAGGGAGCGGCCCGCTCGTGGGCGGGTGGCCCGCAGCACCCTGCCCGACGCGGCCAGTTCGGCCGCCGCCTCCTTGAAGCGGGCGGGCTTCCATCCGGTCCACGCCTTGACGTTGCGGTCCGTCGGGTCGGGCAGGGCCAGCAGCATCAGGTGGAGCGCGGCGGCGTCCTCGCCCAGCCCGTAGGCCCTGGCGCACTCCTCGACCAGGTGCGGCACCGACCGCCCGGGGTGCTGCTCCCAGCCCGCGGGCCGGTCGGCGTCGGCGCTCAGGTGTTCCCCGAGCGCGGCGAAGTCCTCGCTCAGCAGCAGCCGCAGGTCGGCGAGGGCGGGGAGTCCGGAGGGGCCGGGCAGCCACTGGGAGGGCAGCACGGAGTCGAGGTAGGCGTCGAGGGCGTCCAGCACCGGATCGTCGGCGCCCTTGAGCGCGGCGGGGTCGACGCGCAGGTGCCGCAGGTCGTGCACCGGGTCGTCGGCCTCCGTGACCGCCGGGTGGGCGGTGAGCGCGTCCGTGGCGGGCGGCGGCCCCATCAGGTAATTGCTCTGCAGGGAGAAGAGCGTGAGCGGGCCGGGGACCGCCGCCAACGCCTCACGCAGCCGGGATATCGCCGCGCCGGCCGCGGGGCGCAG
>NZ_JACADT010000230.1:0-7184 GCF_013421635.1 Streptomyces sp. UH6
TCGCGCCGGGCGGGCGCGGTCGGCCCACGGGGGGCCTTCGGCCGTCCGGCGTCCTCCCGGGTGACCGGATCGCACGCCGGCGTGCGCGGTCCGGGGTGGTGGTTGAACGGTGAATGACCCGCTTTTCCCGGGGATCCGCCGCATGGCCCGGGAATGGACCGTCTCGTTCGGGCGCGCGCCGGGGCGCAAAAGGCGCGTGAAACGGTTGGCGGGATGTAGCGTCTTGCGCAATTGCCAGAGACACTCTCGCGCACCGATCGAAAAGCGTCACCGGCGTGTTGCCGTCGAATGGTTTTGACGAACTGTTTTTGTGGCCGTGGCGGCGCTTCCGCTGCATTTCGGCGAATGGCGGAAGAGGTTTCGGCGCAGGTCGGAAAGGGTGGGAAGGCGCGATCATGCATGGGAACGGCATATGCCTCGGCGGGCGGCGTCGTATGTGTTTCGGCCAAGTCTGAACGGCTGTCTAGGCGGATGCGTGTGAACGTTGGAGCATGAGGGAGTCGGCTGTTGGATGGGGCGTCAATTGGCCGACAAGTGGCTTCCGCGCCGCTCCGGACGCGCGGGGAAAACGGGAACAGGGGGTCTCCACGTGGATCTTTTCGGTACCGCCGCGCACGACGTATTACGGAGCAGGGTGCGGGAGTTCGCCGAGGCCGAGATACGACCCCGCATTGCCGAACTGGAGGCGGAGAGGATCGTCGCCGAGGTCGGCCGGAAATTGTCGCGCATGATCGCCGAACAGGGCTGGATCGGCGCCACGATATCCCGCGAGTACCAGGGCATGGGTGTGGGTCATCTCGGCAAGACGGTGATCATCGAGGAGCTTTCCCGGGTCTGCGGGGCGATGGGCGCGATGGCCCAGGCGAGCATTCTCGGCGTCGCCAAGATCATCCATTTCGGCGACGCGGCGCAACGCGCGGCCTGGCTGCCACGGATCGCCAGGGGCGCCTGTCTGCCCACCATCGCCGTCACCGAGCCGGGCTCCGGCGGACACGTCCTCGGAATGGCCGCCAGCGCGGTCCGCGACGGTGGCGACTACGTACTCGACGGACGCAAGGTCTACGTGGGCAACAGCCATGTGGGCGATCTCCACGGTGTGGTGGTGCGCACCGGGCGGGGGTCGCGTGGGCTGACCGCCTTCCTGGTCGAGGCGGACCGGCCGGGAGTCCGGCTCGTCCCGCAGCGCGAGTCCATGGGACTCCACGGCTTCTCCTTCGGGGAGATCGTCCTCGACGGCGTCCGGGTGCCGGCCGCGCACCGCCTCGGCGAGGAGGGCCAGGGGCTGGACGTCGCCTACTCCTCCTCGACGCTCTACGGCAGACCGAACCTCGCCGCCGTGTCGCTCGGCATCCACCAGGCCGTGGTCGAGGAGACCGCGGCCTTCTGCGCGGAACGGATCCGTTACGGCAGGCCGTTGAAGGACCTGACCAACATCAAGATCAAGCTGGGCGAGATGCAGTCGCGTCTGATGACCGCGAGGACCGCCCTCTACCACGCGGTGAGTCTGCTCGACCACGGGATGCCGTGCGACGAGGAGATGATGAGCGCCAAGGCGGTCAACGCGGAGTACGCCATCACCTCGGCCCGGCAGGCGATGGAGATCCACGCGGCGGCCGGGCTGTTCACCGACCGCGGGGTGGAACGGCACGTGCGGGACGCGTTCCACATCCTCGCCCCGGCCGGCACGTCCGACGTCCAGTACCTGCGGCTGGCTGAGACGGCACTGGGGGAGGGCAAGGGCTCCTGGTCCGTCCGCCTGGCCCACGTGGCCCGCACGGTCCCGCAGGGGCCCGAGCGGGGGCTCCTCGCGGTGTGAGAGCGGTGCCGTGGCCCTCGTCGTGTCCGCCCCCGGGCGGCGTACCGCCCTGTCCGCACGTGGGACGGTACGCCCCCCCCGGAGGGCGCACGCCCCGCGGGTCCCGGTCGCGGTGACCGGGCCCGCCCTCGTCATCCCGCGGGCCCGGGCCAGACGCCGTACGCGAAACAGCCACTGACGTCGTCGACGCCGAGCCGCCAGTGGTGGCCCACCGGCATCCGCGGAGCCACGCCGACCATGAGCTCCTCCTCGAGTTCCTCCCTGCTCCACTCCTCCGGCGGCACGACCCCCACCAGCCGGGCGTACAGCCCGGTCAGCGCCGACCGGAGCACCTCGTCCTCGGCCAGCAACTGCGGGGGCACGCGCAGATGCGCGCCGGGCCACAGCCGCGACGGCACGACGGACGCCAGGGCGAGGGCCCGCGCCCGGTCGGGGCTCAGACCGGCCGCCTCCCGTACCTCCTCGGCACCGGCGCCCTCGTACCGGGCCTGGAGCATCAGCCGGTCGCGCGCGGCACAGGCCGCCGCCACGTGCTCGGCGTGCCAGCGCAGCCGCTCCATCAGCTCCTTGATCCGCAGCTCGCTCCCCGGTCCGCCCGTCATGACACCTCCAGCGGCCACGGGGACGCGTTCGCCGGCCGCGGTGCCGTCGCCGCCGTCGTCGTCAGGGCCGGATAGGGCTCCCCTGCCGGGGTGGTCGCGTACATGGCACAGGTCAGCGGCCGGATGCCGCTGAGCCGGTGCTCCCCGTGGTCCTCCATCAGGTCCTGGGGGATGCCGGTGATGAAGTCCCGCTCCAGCAGGTGCTCCGCGGCCTGGATGTGGGCGCGCACGGTCTTCGGCGCGATGCCGACCCGGGCCGCGGCCTGGTCGACGTGGAACTCGCAGGTCACCCAGGACCGAAGGGTGCGGACCAGGTCACGCCGGTCGGTGGCGAGCGGCCGCAGCGTCTTGTCGGCCCACGCCCGGACCTCCGGACCGGTCAGGAGGTCGTGCAGGGTGGCCGGCGGGCCGGGCTCCCCGGTGCTCCCGGTGCCGTACATCCGCACCACCTGGATGGCGAGGGAGAGCGCGATCCGGTGCATGGTGCGCTCCGGGTCGAGACCCACCGCCTCACAGGTCTGGGTGACCCGCCGGGCGAGGGTGTTGCGGTGCATGCCGAGCACCTTGGACGCCGCCGTGGTACGGAACTCCAGTGCCATGGCGGTGAGTTCGAGCTGACGTATGCGGGCGGTGCTGAGGATCGGCTGGAGCAGCGCGGACGCCCACGACCGGGCGGGCCCGGCCGGCAGGACGTCGGCGAGGCCCGGCGGACGCGGCGACGCGATGACGATCCGCTCCGGGTAGTGCGAGGCCCGGGTGAGCGCGGCGAGGGCCTCGTCGTAGGCGTCGCCCACCTGCTTGAGCGGATGCGGCTGGCTGCCGCCGATGTGGACCCCCGCCGTGCGGAACACGTCCAGCAGATGCCGCACGGTGTGCTCGTGCTCCTGCTCCTCGACCAGCGGCACCACGCTGATGATGTGGTTGTCGAAGGCCGGGCAGGCGACCGAGAGCGCCTGACCGGCGAAGAGCCGGTCGGCCTGCGCCATCACCAGCGCCCGCCCCGCCCGGCCGCAGTCGGTGACGTAGACCTGGGCGTGCGTGGGGTCCAGCAGCCCCGGCATGATCGACGCCGTGACCCGCTGGGCGTCGACCGCGTGCCCGGTCATCAGCAGCTGGAACGCGGACAGCCGCACCTGGCGGACGGCGTCGGAGACCACCAGGTCGTCGGAGCGCCGCCGCCCCGGCATGGCCACCGAGAGCACCTTGGCCGCGCAGGTGGTGAGTTCGGTCTCGGCCTGCCCCGGCGGACCGGGCGTGCCGACGACCAGGGCGCCCTGTCCGCCCAGCGGCACCGAGGAGACGTACAGCCCCTCGACCATCTGCCGCGGCCGGTCCGGGTGCTCCAGCGCGGCCGCCAGGGTCACGGGAGCGGCGGGCGGGGCCGCGGCGCGGACTCCGCCGGAGTCGCGGACGACCACGCTGCCGGGCAGTTCGGCCGCGAGGTACTCGGCGATCCGGGCGACGGCGTCGGCCTGCGGATGGGCGAGCTGGTCGAGCAGGGTGCCCAGCCGCGCGGCATGGCGCCGGGCGGCGACGACACTGAGTTCGGCGACCCGGTGCGTCAGCAGCGCCTTCCAGTCGCTGAGCGAGTGCGACGTGGTGAGCAGCGGCAGACGGTGCTGGGCCGCCGTCTCCCGCAGGGCGGGGTCGAGCGTGTCGGGGGCCGCCCCGGAGACGACCAGCGCCGCCGCGCCGCCCGCCGACAACGTGTACATGATGCGTTCGGGGTCCTCCAGGTAGCGGCCGTGCGTGACGATCAGCGCGTGCCCGATGCTGGAGCGGATCCAGTCGGTGTCGGAGAGGACCTGCGCGCAGTGCACCTCGCGGTCGTCCCCGACCTCGCAGGCGGTGATGCCCAACTCGGGGAAGGCCGGTAGATCTCGGACGGTCAACATGTGCCTGTCACTCCTCATCGGTGGGGCGTGTCGCGCGTCCGTCACGCCACGTCGAAAGGTTTCTTCGGCCTTTGCGGGTGGTGGAGAACAGCACGCCGACGTGGGCGGGGCAGGCGCGGAACGGGCTGGGCCGCCGGGCGACCGCGGTGATCGGGGCGGTGAGGTCCCAGAGCATGTCGACGGCCGTCTCGGTCGCGGCCTCCGCGATGGTGGTCGCCAGGCCGGGGGCCGGGCACTGGTGGACCCCCGCGGACCAGGCGAGATGGCTGCGGTCGTGCGCGCCGCCGTCGCCCGGGCGGTCGGGGTCGACCCCGGTGGCCGCGTGGTGGATCAGGACGGGGACGCCGGTGGGGACCTGCACGCCGTGCAGCACCGTGGGCCGCACGGCGTAGTAGGCCGACATGGTGGCGGCCGGGCAGCGGCGGGAGAGCGTCTCGGTGAGCGCCGCGCGCACGGTGACCGAACCGCCGATCAGCCGGGTCGCGTAGGCCGGGTCGGCGACCAGCGCGTGCAGGGTGGTGCCGATCCACGCCGCCGTGGGCGCCGCGCCCAGGATGATCAGCGCGATCACCTGGTGGCACACCTCGTCGTCGGTGAGGCCCGCCGGATGCGCCAGCAGCCAGGACGTGAAGTCCCTTGTCGGGCGCTCCCTTCTGGCGTCGAGCACCTCCTGGACCATGCCGTACAGGTCCCACCACGCGGTGGTGGCGTCCGGCTCCGCGTCGGCGAGCCGGTCGGTCGCGGCGCGGATCCGGTCGGCCTCCCGCAGCGGCAGGCCGGCCAGCTGGGTCATCGTCCGGGCGACCACCCGGTCCGCGTACTCGGCCATCAGGTCGACGTGGCCGCGTGCGGCGACGTCCTCGATCAGGTCCCGGGCGTGCCGCTGCACCGTCTCGCGCACCGCGTGCAGGTTGACGGAGGCCAGGCAGTCGCCCACCGCCCGGCGCAGCCGTTCGTGGCGCTCACCGTCGCTGTGGTGCAGTCCGGGCGTGGCCAGATAGGTCAGCCGGGAGGGGACCACGCCGCGGTTCAGCGCCTCCCAGTGGGCCGGGTCCTTGCGGAAGTCCGGGCCGGTCAGCACCTCCCGGGCAGCCTGCCAGCCCGTCACCACCAGCGCGTGGATGCCGTCGGCGATCTCCGTCCAGGCCACCGGGCCCTGCGACCGCAGACGGGCGTAGACGTCCTGTTCGTCGAGGGCGGTGCCGTGAAGTCGGGGGACGTGCGCGGAAGTCGTCATGGCACCTGGATCTCCTTGGGCCGGAGGACGTCCTTGACCAGGGCGATCAGGGACTGCTTCGCGGATTCGCGGGCCCGCGCGTCGATCCGGATCAACGGCCGGTCGTCGGGCAGGCTCAGCGCGTCGCGCAGGACCGGTTCGGGATACACCGGCGCCTGCGGGAAGTCGTTGATGGCGATGACGTACGGCAGCCCGGCCTCCTCGAGCAGGCCGATCGACTCGTAACAGGCGTCCACGTGCCGGGTGTCGAGGAGGACGATGCCGCCCAGCGCGCCGTTGAGCAGGGAGCGGATCATGTCGGCGAACCGGGGCTGGCCGGGCGCTCCGAACAGGTAGACGACGATGCCGCCGGCCAGCGTGCGCCGCCCGAAGTCCATGGCGACCGTGGTGGTCGTCTTGGCGGCGGTCGGCAGGTCGTCGATCACCTGCCCCGCCTGGCTCAGCCGTTCCTCGGTGCGCAGCGGCCGGATCTCGGAGACCGTCTCCACGAGCGTCGTCTTGCCGACCCCGAAGGCGCCGAGGACCACGATCTTCACGGAGGTGGATCCGGGTGGCAGGTAGTGCGGCCGGCTAGAGCTTCTGAAGGCCATCGAGTATCCGTTCCAGGAATTCTTTCTCGTGCGGCTGGGCCTGCGGGACGAACGGGTCGGCCGCGAGCAGGTTTCCCCGCGCCACCAGGTCGGCGACCAGGGCGCGGACCACGCCCCCGGGCATCTCCAGATGCGCGGCGACCTCGGCCACCGACACCACGCCCGGTGCGCAGAGCGCCAGGACCCGGTGGGCCTGCACGCCCAGCCCGGCCCGCGGCGCGGACGGGGCGAGCGAGAGGAGGGTGGCGTGGTCGGTGCGCAGCCGCGGGGGCTCGGGGGCCTCGGGCACGCCGGTACCGTCCACCTCGCCGGAGACGATGTCCTGCGCGAGGGGGATGACGGTGTGGGAGCGGACCACGCCACGGCGTGTGTGCCCGCTGCCCGCCGGTCCGCCGCTCATTGCCCGGTCGTGAGCTGCCGTTCCCGGGCCTCGAGGTAGGAGCCCAGCCCTTTGATGAGTTTGAGGCTCTTGCCGATCGCCGCCTGGACCCTGGGCGAGCGGTCGCCCTCCACGGCCACCGCCAGACCGGTGTTCCGCCCGGCCGACAGCACCGCGACCGTCATCTCGGTGAAGTCGATGATGTTGTACTTCATGCGCATCTGCTCGGGACGGCTCCCGGAGAACTCCAGGAACACCGAGGTGTGCAGCGAGGCCAGCCCGCTGAAGGCCGCGCTGAGCTTCTCCGCGGTGTCCCGGGGGATCCCGTCCGTGTGGGTGAGCATCATCCCGTCGCTGGAGAACAGCACGGCGCCGGTCACACCGTCGCCGAGAAGGGTGTTGAGCTGCGGGGTCATGTCGACGGTGTCGGCGGTGACGTGCGTGTACTCGGACATCTCAGGCTCCTAAGTCGTTCGTGCCGTCGCCGTAGCCCTCCATCAGGGTGTCCATCACCCGTCCCAGGTCCGCGGTGAACGTCTCGGGGTCGGGAAGGGGCGCGGGGGCCTGCGGCGACGGCGCGGCGTGGCGGCGGGGCGCCCGCGGCTGTCGTTTGGGGAGGACGGGGAGCTCCGGCGCGGTGGAGGCGGCCTGGCCGTTCCCCTGGG
>NZ_JACADT010000231.1:0-7176 GCF_013421635.1 Streptomyces sp. UH6
GGTGATCAGCGCCGCGGTGCCGGGGTGCAGCACGACCGTGCGGGCCGGTCGTCGCTCCCCGCCGCCCCGCCCCTCGTCGAGGACCACCGAGGGGACCTCCAGGCGCGCCAGCGCGAGCGCGAGGGTGAGCCCCACCGGACCCGCGCCCACGACGAGCACAGGGGCGGAGGGAGGTGGAGCGGAGTGCACGATCACATGGTTATGCAACCCATTGCAGGTGTCCGCGTCAAGCGACGAAGGCAGTGGCGGGGCCGCCACTGCCTTCGTCGGACGAACGCCCGTGTCACCTGGGGCGTCGGGAAACTGACGGGTCGTCGGTTCCGGTCACACGCCCGGGGCCGCGAAAGCCGACTGGTCGGCTCCTCCGTCGGCTGCGAGCGTCACGCCGGTGGACTTCTTGGCCCTCCGCAGACGCTTCTCCAGCCAGCTCGCGAACGAGGTCAGCGCGAAGTTGATCACGATGAAGATGACCGCCGCGACCGTGAGGGACTGGATGATGTTGGCGCCGTAGAAGGAGCTGGCCGTGGTGGCGCTGGACAGCAGCTCGGGGAAGGTCATCATGTAGCCGCCGAGGGCGGTGTCCTTCACGATGACCACGATCTGGCTGACGATGGCCGGCAGCATCGCGGTGACCGCCTGCGGCAGCAGCACCACGCGCATCACCTGGCTCTTGCGCAGACCGATGGCCATGGCCGCCTCGGACTGCCCCTTGGGCAGGGAGAGGATGCCGGCCCGCACGACCTCCGCGAGCACCGACGCGTTGTACAGGACCAAGCCGGTGATCACCGCGTACAGCGGCCGTGAGTCACTGCTGACACCGGTGTACAGGTAGTAGAACTCCCCGCAGAACACCATCAGGATCAGCACGGGGATGGCGCGGAAGAACTCGACGACCACCGTGGCCGGCACGCGGATCCATGCGTGGTCGGACAGCCGGGCTATGCCGAGCACCGCGCCCAGCGGCAGGGCTATCACCAGGGACAGCGCCGCGGCCAGCAAGGTGTTCTTCAGGCCCGGCAGCAGGTAGGTCGTCCAGGACTCGGTGCCGAAGAAGGGCGACCACATGGCCCAGTCGAGCTGGCCCTTCTCCTTCAGGGAGCTGTAGACCCACCACAGCAGCACGGCCACCGCGACCAGGAAGACGGCCGTGTAGGCGACGTTGCGGGCCTTGGCCCGCGGGCCCTGGGCCTCGTAGAGAACCGACGCGCTCATCGCTTCACCGCCACCTTCTTGCCCAGCAGGCCCATCAGCAGGCCGGTGGGCAGCGTCAGGCACACGAAGCCGAACGCGAAGACCGCGCCGATCAGCACCAGCTGCGCCTCGTTCTCGATCATTTCCTTCATCAGCAGCGAAGCCTCGGCCACACCGATCACGGCGGCGACCGTGGTGTTCTTCGTCAGTGCGATCAGCACGTTGGCCAGCGGGCCCACCGCCGCGCGGAAGGCCTGCGGCAGCACGATCAGCCGCAGCACCTGGCCGAAGTTCAGGCCGAGCGCGCGTGCCGCCTCCGCCTGCCCGACGGGCACGGTGTTGATGCCGGAGCGCAGCGCCTCGCAGACGAACGCCGAGGTGTAGAGGATCAGCCCCAGCACCGACAGGCGGAAGCTGATGACCTGGACGATCCCGTCGCCCCCGAGGTCGACACCGAGTGTCTGGTAAAGCCCCAGCGAGCTGAACAGGATGATCACAGTCAGCGGGATGTTGCGTACGAAGTTCACGTACGCGGTGCCGAAGGCGCGCATCAGCGGCACCGGGCCCACCCGCATGCCGGCCAGCAGAGTTCCCCAGATCAGGGAGCCGATCGCTGAGTAGACGGTGAGTTGCACCGTCGCCCAGAAGGCCCCCAGCAGGTCGTAACCTTCAAGAAAGTCGAACACGATCTCCCGCGCTTCCGCGTGTCGGTTGGCTCAGGGCAGGCGGCCCGTCCCCCCGGCCGGAGCCGGGAGGACGGTGCCGCCGTGGTGAAGCCGCTGGACGTTACTTCTTGATGTCGCCGATCTTCGGCGCGGGCTCGTTCTTGTAGTTCGCGGGACCGAAGTGGGCCGCGACGGCCTTCTCCCACGCACCGTCGGAGACCATCTTCTCGAGGGCGGAGTTGATCTTCGCCTTGAGGTCGCTGCCCTCCTTGACGCCGATGCCGTAGTTCTCGTTCGAGAGCTTCAGGCCGGTGAGCTTGAACTTGCCCTTGAAGGAGTCCTGCGCGGCGTAGCCGGCCAGGATCGAGTCGTCCGTGGTCAGCGCGTCGACGGCGCCGTTCTGCAGACCGGTCAGGCAGGCGGAGTAGGTCGGGTACTCCTGCAGCTGGGCCTTGGGGGCCAGCTTCTCCTTGACGTTCTGCGCGGAGGTCGAGCCGGTCACCGAGCAGAGCTTCTTGCTGTTCAGGTCCTCGGCCGACTTGATGGAGTCGTCGTCGGCGCGGACCAGCAGGTCCTGGTGGGCCAGCAGGTACGGGCCGGCGAAGTCGACCTTCGCCTCACGCTCGTCGTTGATCGAGTAGGAGGCGGCGATGAAGTCGACGTCACCACGCGAGAGCATGTTCTCGCGGTCGGCGCTCTTCGACTCCTTCCACTCGATCTGGTCCTCGGAGTAGCCGAGCTCCTTGGCGACGAACTTCGCCACGTCCACGTCGAAGCCCGCGTAGCCCTGCGGCGTCTTCTGGCCGATGCCGGGCTGGTCGAACTTGATGCCGATCGTGATCTTGCCCTTGCCGCCCTCGGAGCCGCCCTTGGCGTCCTTCTCGGCGGCGCCCTCACCACAGGCGGTGGCGGTCAGGGCCAGGGCGATGACGGCCGCGGAGGCGGCGGTGACCTTGCGGAGCTTCATGGTGAACATCCTTTGCGTGATGAGGAGATACGACCCGCCCCCGGACGAGTCCGGAGACGGGAGGTGGCGCGGGCGCCTCGGAGGGTTTCCCGGCGGGTGTCTCAGTGGTGCAGGATCTTGGACAGGAAGTCCTTGGCGCGGTCGCTGCGGGGGTTGCTGAAGAACTGCTCCGGGGCGGCCTCCTCGACGATCCGCCCGTCCGCCATGAAGACGACCCGGTTCGCGGCCGACCGTGCGAAGCCCATCTCGTGGGTGACGACGATCATGGTCATGCCGTCGCGGGCGAGCTGCTGCATGACCTCCAGCACCTCGTTGATCATCTCCGGGTCCAGGGCGGAGGTGGGCTCGTCGAAGAGCATCACCTTCGGCTCCATGGCGAGCGCCCGCGCGATCGCGACGCGCTGCTGCTGGCCGCCGGAGAGCTGGGCCGGGTACTTGTCCGCCTGCGCGCCGACGCCGACCCGGTCGAGCAGGGCCCGCGCCTTCTCCTCGGCCGCCTTCTTGTCGGTCCTGCGGACCTTGACCTGGCCCAGGGTGACGTTCTCGAGGATCGTCTTGTGGGCGAACAGGTTGAACGACTGGAAGACCATGCCGACGTCGGCGCGCAGCCGCGCGAGCTCCTTGCCCTCGGCGGGCAGCGGCTTGCCGTCGATCGTGATCGAGCCGGAGTCGATGGTCTCGAGCCGGTTGATGGTGCGGCACAGAGTGGACTTGCCGGACCCCGAGGGTCCGATGACCACGACAACCTCACCGCGGGCGATGGTCAGATCGATGTCCTGGAGCACGTGCAGAGCACCGAAGTGCTTGTTGACGTCCTTCAGGACCACGAGATCGCCGACCGGGGCCGCATCTTCCTTGGCCACCGTTACATCGGTCATCGTTTGCTGGCTCCGTCCTCCTCGGTTTCCGGTGGACCTTAATAACCCGGTCCTACCAGCGCATTACTTCTGAGCGGAAATTGAGCATCACGATCGGATAGCAATCGGACACTTGCCGTAGTTGGGACGTCCTGATCCGTACCGGGTGGGTAACGAAACCCCTCGCGGCGCTCCTAAACCTGTTCGCGGGGTGGTACCCGATAAGGAGGTCCGGACGGGAAGCGCGCCCGGACGGGACGGCCGAAGGGAGGGCCGAACGACATGAGACTGCTGCTCGTCGAGGACGACAACCACGTGGCGGCGGCCCTGACCGCGATCCTGGCCCGGCACGGCTTCAGCGTCACCCACGCCCGCAACGGCGAGGAGGCGCTGCGCGCGCTGGTGCCCGGCGGCCCGGCCTTCGCGGTCGTCCTGCTCGACCTGGGCCTGCCCGACCAGGACGGGTTCGAGGTCTGCGGCCGGATCCGCAAGCGCACCACCACCCCGGTGATCATGGTCACCGCCCGGGCCGACGTCCGCTCCCGCATCCACGGCCTCAACCTGGGCGCCGACGACTACGTGGTCAAGCCCTACGACACCGGGGAACTGCTCGCCCGCATCCACGCGGTCAGCCGCCGCCGCCCCGCCGAGGAGAGCGCCTCCGGGGCCGACGACGGCGTCATCGACCTGGGCACGGTCCGCATCGAGCTGTCCACCCGGCAGGTCACCGTCGAAGGGGCCGTCGTCGCCCTCACCCGCAAGGAGTTCGACCTGCTCGCCCTGCTCGCCCAGCGTCCGGGCGTGGTCTTCCGGCGCGAGCAGATCATCAGCGAGGTGTGGCGTACCAGCTGGGAGGGGACCGGGCGTACTCTCGAGGTGCACGTCGCCTCGCTGCGCTCCAAGCTCCGCCGGCCGACGCTGATAGAGACCGTTCGCGGCGTCGGGTACCGACTCGTCGCCCCGGCCGCCTAGGGGACGGGTGCGCAACAGGCTTCTTCCGCTGCTGATCGTCCTGATGGCGGCCGTGCTGCTCGCCCTCGGCGTGCCCCTGGCGGTGAGCGTGGCCGCCACCGAGCAGCAGCGCGTGGTGGTGGACCGGATCGACGACACCGCCCGCTTCGCCGCCCTCGCCCAGTTCGTCCGCACCCTCGCGCCCGGCGACGTCCCGGACGGGGCGGCCGGCGAGCGCGACGACAACCTCGCCCGCGAACTGGACAGCTACCACAAGGTCTTCGGCATCCGGGCGGGCGTCTTCCAGCGCAACGACGAACTGGTGACCTCCGCGCCCGACGACTGGCAGCTGCCCGCGAGCGGCGAGGTGCGCGCCGCGTTCGAGGAGGCGCTGCTCAGCCGCCCCAGCCACGACCCGGAACAGGTCTGGCCCTGGCAGGACCGGCGGCTGGTGGTCGCCTCACCGGTGATCCGGGACGGCGACGTGGTCGCCGTCGTGGTCACCGACTCGCCCACCGACGCGATGCGCTGGCGCACGCTCCAGAGCTGGCTGCTGATCGCCGCGGGCGAACTGGCCGCCATGCTGGTCGCGGTGGGCGCCGCGCTGCGGCTCACCCACTGGGTGCTGCGGCCGGTCCGTGTCCTGGACGCCACCACCCACGACATCGCCACCGGCCGCCTCAAGTCCCGGGTCGCCGCCGCCGGCGGACCGCCCGAACTCCAGCGACTGGCCCGGTCGTTCAACGAGATGGCCGACCACGTGGAGGACGTGCTGGAGCAGCAGCGCGCCTTCGTGGCCGACGCCTCCCACCAACTGCGCAACCCGCTCTCCGCGCTGCTCCTGCGGATCGAGCTGCTGGCGCTGGAACTTCCCGAGGGCAACGAGGAGATCGCCTCGGTGCGCACGGAGGGCAAGCGGCTCGCGCACGTCCTCGACGATCTGCTGGACCTGGCCCTCGCCGAGCACACCGAGCCGGAGCTGGGCCTCGCGGACATCGGCGCGCTCACCGGGGAACGGGTCGCCGCCTGGGCCCCCGCCGCGGAGGCCAAGGGGGTCCGGCTCACCGGTGAGTGCCCCGCCACCACCGCCTGGGCCGACCCGGTCACCCTCTCCAGCGCCCTCGACGCGGTGATCGACAACGCGGTCAAGTTCACGCCCGGCGGCGGCGAGGTGCGGGTCACGGTGGCCGCCAACGGGCGCACCGCCACAGTCGTCGTCACCGACGAGGGCCCCGGCCTCACCGACGAGGAGCTGGACCGCGTCGGCGACCGGTTCTGGCGCAGCGGACGCCATCAGAACATCAACGGGTCCGGTCTGGGCCTGTCCATCACCAAGGCGCTGCTCGCCGCGGCGGGCGGCTCGCTGGACATCGCCCACCACCGGCCCCACGGACTGGCCGTGACCGTGACCGTGCCCCGCTCGGCGCCTACGGCTTGACCGAGCGGTAGTAGTCCCGGGCGCCCTCGTGCAGCGGCACCGGATGGGTGTCTATCGCGGTGCGCACGTCGACCAGCTGGGCCGAGTGCACCTTCTCGCCGATCTCGTCCCGGCTGCGGATCACCGTGCGGGTGAGCCACTCGGTGAGCTCCGGGTCCGCGTCCGCACGGGTGATGAGCAGGTTGGAGACGGCCAGGGTCTCCACCGGCTCACCGTCCATCGCCTCCGGGTACGCGGACTCGGGCATGGTGGTGGACCGGTAGTGGCCGTACCGGTTGCCCTGCTCGTGGAGCCGGGTCACGAGGGCGCTGTCGACGGGGACGAAGCGGTAGTCGAAGGTCCTGGCCAGATTCGTCAGGCCCGCCGTGGGGATGCCGCCCGACCAGAACAGGGCGTCGATCTCGCCGCGCCTCAGCTTGTCCGGCCCGGTGTCGATGCCGTCGAGGTGCCGGACGATGTCGTCCTGCGGATCCAGACCCGCCGCCGTCAGGACCCGTTCCGCGATCAGCTGCACGCCGGAGTCGTTCGGGCCGATGCCCACCCGGAGCCCCTTGAGGTCGGCGACGTGCCGGACGTCGGAGTCGGCGGGGACGAGCACGTGCAGGTAGTCGTCGTACAGGCGGGCCACGCCCCGCAGCTGGTCCGCCCTCGCGCTCTCGTTGGACTTGTACTCCTGCACCGCGTCGGCGGCGGCGATGGCGAAGTCGGCCTTGCCGACGGCCACCATGGCCACGTTCTGCCGGGAGCCGGAGGACTCCTTCAGGCGCACCGACAGGTCCGGCATGTCCACCGCCAGGTCCTTGCGCAGTTCCTCGCCGTAGACGTGGTAGACGCCCGCCGGGGTGCCCGTGCCGAAGACCGTCCGCCCGCTCGGCGGCGTCCTGCCCAGGGGCAGCAGCCACCACAGCAGCACGGCCAGGACGACCAGGACGACGAACGAACCCGTCAGGGCTCTTCGTCTGCCGATACGGGTCACAGCCGGGAACATGCCCGCGATCCTGCCAGCTCGGAGCCCGCCACCGGTAGGCCGGGGATCACGCACGCGCTCCACCGTCCTGTGCGACCGGTCACCATCCGGGACGGCGACGGCGCTCCGGGACGGCGGCG
>NZ_JACADT010000232.1:0-7171 GCF_013421635.1 Streptomyces sp. UH6
CGCCTACGCCTCCCTGCGCACCTCCACCACGCGGAAGCGGTTGGCGACGAAGGCGGCGTCGCACAGCGCCGCGTTGGCCGCCGGGTTGCCGCCGGATCCGTGGAGGTCGGAGAAGGCGGCCGTCTGGTTGACGAAGACCCCGCCGGTCAGGTTGAGGGAGAGCTGGGCGCACTCCTCCAGGCAGACCTCCTCGACCGCCCGCTCCACCTCCGCCGAGGTGGTGTACGCGGCGACCGTCATGGCGCCCTTCTCCCGGACGGTGCGCCGCAGCAGCTCCACGGCGGCGTCGGCGGAGTCGACGGCCACCGCGAACGAGACGGGGCCGAAGCACTCCTCCAGGTAGGCCGGGTCGTCGTCGGACTTGGCCGCGTCGAGGCGGACCATCACCGGCGTGCGGACCACGGCGCCGGGGAAGTCCGGATGGGCCACCTCGCGCGAGGGCAGCACCACCTCGCCCAGCTCGGCCGCGGCCTCCAGACGCGTCCTGACGTCCGGGTTGACGATCGCGCCGAGCAGCCCGGCCGCCCGGGCGTCGTCGCCGAGCAACTGGGAGACGGCGGCCGCCAGGTCGGCCGTCACCTCCGCGAAGGAGCGGTGGCCCTGGTCGGTGTCGATGCCGTCCCGGGGGATCAGCAGGTTCTGCGGGGTGGTGCACATCTGGCCGCTGTACAGCGAGAGGGAGAAGGCCAGGTTGGAGAGCATGCCGCGGTAGTCGGCGGCCGACTCGATCAGCACCGTGTTGACGCCGGCCTTCTCGGTGTAGACCTGCGCCTGGCGTGCGGTGGTCTCCAGCCAGTCGCCGAAGGCGGTGGAGCCGGTGTAGTCGATGATCCGGATCTCCGGGCGCACCGCCAGCGTCTTCGCCAGGCCCTCGCCGGGCCGCTCGGCGGCCAGGGCGACCAGGTTGGGCTCGAAACCGGCCTCGGCGAGCACCTCGCGGGCGATGCGCACGGTGAGCGCCAGCGGCAGCACGGCCCGCGGGTGCGGCTTGACCAGGACCGGGTTGCCGGTGGCCAGCGAGGCGAAGAAGCCGGGGAAGCCGTTCCAGGTGGGGAAGGTGTTGCAGCCGATCATCAGCGCGATGCCGCGCGGCACGGCCGTGAACTCCTTGGTCAGGCGCAGCGGGTCGCGCTTGCCCTGGGGCTTGCTCCAGTCGGCCGAGCCCGGCACCCGGGTCTGCTCCTGGAAGGCGTGGGCGACCGCCTCCAGCCCGCGGTCCTGCGCGTGCGGACCGCCGGCCTGGAGGGCCATGACGAAGGCCTGGCCGCTGGTGTGCATCACGGCGTGCGCGAACTCGTGGGTGCGGGCGTTGATCCGCTTGATGATCTCCAGGCAGACCAGGGCGCGCAGCCGCGGTCCGGCGTCCCGCCAGCCGCGCATGCCCGCCCGCATCGCCGGGAGCAGCACGTCGACGTCCGGATGGGGGTAGGTGATGCCCAGCGCGACGCCGTAGGGGGAGGTCTCGCCGCCCACCCAGTCGTCCGTGCCGGGCTGGTCGAGCTCGAAGCGGCTGCCGAGGAGGGCCTCGTGGGCGGCCTGGCCCTCCGCGGCGGACAGCGTGCCGTTCTCCCCGTACGCCTTGGGGTGTTCGGGATGGGGCGACCAGTAGGCGCGGGTCCGGATGGCCTCCAGCGCCTGGTCGAGGGTGGCCTGGTGGCGGTCCGCGAGTTCGGCGGCGGTGAGGCCGCCCTCGCCGGACGGGGTCGTGGCGGGGACGTGCGCGGTCGGTGCGGTGGCCATGGGTGGACCCACCTCCTCCTCGGACCGGCTCCTCGTCGAACCGGCGCGCTGGGCAGGAACAGAAGGACAGGGCTAGAGTAACCGAACGATCGGTCGGGACAAGGGGGTCCGCCGCGGCTGTGGACAACCCGGTGCGGGAGGATCGCGCTCATGACAGCACTCGACCTGAACAGCCCCGTGGCAGTAGTCGGTTCCGGCACCATGGGCCAGGGCATCGCCCAGGTCGCACTGGTCGCCGGACACCCCGTCCGGCTCCACGACGTCGCCCCCGGCCGGGCCGGGCGGGCCGTGGCCGAGATCGTGGCCCGCCTGGACCGGCTCGTCGAGAAGGGCCGTCTCGCCTCCGCCGACCGGGACGCCGCCCGTGGCCGGCTGGAGGCCGTCGGAGCCCTCTCCGAGCTGGCCGGATGCGGCCTGGTGGTGGAGGCGGTCCTGGAGCGCCTGGACGTCAAGCAGCAGCTGTTCCGCGATCTCGAGGAGGTCGTCGGTGAGGACTGCCTGCTCGCCACCAACACCTCCTCCCTCTCCGTCACGGCCATCGGCGGCGCGCTGCGCCTGCCCGGCCGCTTCGTCGGACTCCACTTCTTCAACCCGGCCCCGCTGATGCCGCTGGTCGAGGTGGTCTCCGGGTCCGCCACCGACGCCGGGGCCGCCGGCCGCGCGCTGGAGACGGTGCGGGGCTGGGGCAGGACGCCCGTGGCCTGCGCCGACCAGCCGGGCTTCGTCGTGAACCGGATCGCCCGGCCGTTCTACGCCGAGGCCTTCGAGCTGTACGAGACGCGGGCCGCCGACCCGGCCACCGTCGACGCGGTGCTGCGCGAGAGCGGCGGCTTCCGGATGGGCCCGTTCGAACTCACCGACCTGATCGGGCAGGACGTCAACGAGGCGGTCACCCGGTCGGTGTGGGAGTCCTTCTTCCAGGACGTCCGCTTCCGTCCCTCGCTCGCCCAGCGCCGTCTGGTCGAGTCCGGCAGGCTCGGCCGGAAGTCCGGGCACGGCTGGTACTCCTACGCGGAGGGCGCCGAGCGTCCCGAGCCGCACACCGCCGGCCCCGAGGAAGCGCCCAGCCACGTCATCCTCCTGGGTGACCTCGGCCCGGCGGCTGACGTCGTCGAGCTGATCCGCGAGGCCGGCATCGACCTGCGCGTCGAGGATGAGGGCTTCGCGGCCGAGGAGGAGAAAGGCCGCCTGGTGCTGCCCGGCGGCGGCACGCTGGTCCTGGCGGACGGTGAGACGGTCGGTGAGTACGGCCCGGACCTGGTCTCCTTCGACCTCGCGCTGGACTACCGCGCGGCCACCCGGATCGCTCTTGCTGCCTCCCCGGTCACCTCGCCGGACACCCTCGCCGAGGCGGTGGGCCTCTTCCAGGCGCTGGGCAAGAAGGTCAGCGTCGTCGGCGACGTGCCCGGCATGATCGTCGCCCGGACGGTCGCCCGGATCATCGACCTCGCCTTCGACGCGGTCGCCCGCGGCGTGGCGGGTGAGGAGGACGTCGACACCGCGATGCGACTCGGCGTCAACTACCCGCTCGGCCCCTTCGAGTGGAGCCGCCGGCTCGGCGACGACTGGGCCTACGGCGTCCTCGACGCGGTGCACGAGCGGGAACCGTCCGGCCGCTGCGCCCCGTCCCTCGCGTTGCTGCGGCACGCGTTCACCGCGGCCAAGTGACGGAAGGCTTCGCGATGACCACACCCAAGCGTGACACCTACACGCCGGACTCGCTGCTCCAGGTGGCCGTCCAGGTGTTCAACGAGCGGGGCTACGACGGCACCTCCATGGAGCACCTGGCCAAGGCGGCCGGGATCTCCAAGTCGTCCATCTACCACCATGTCTCCGGCAAGGAGGAACTGCTCCGGCGGGCGGTGAACCGGGCGCTCGAAGGCCTCTTCGGCATCCTCGACGAGCCGCAGGCCCGGGAGGGACGCGCCGCGGACCGCCTGGAGTACGTGGTGCGGCGGATGGTCGAGGTGCTGATCGCCGAGCTGCCCTACGTGACGCTGCTGCTGCGGGTGCGCGGCAACACCGGCACCGAGCGGTGGGCGCTGGAGCGCCGGCGCGAGTTCGACCACCGGGTGGCGGAGCTGCTGAAGAACGCGGCGGCGGAGGGCGACGTGCGGGGGGACGTCGAGGTGCGGCTGGCCACCCGGCTGGTCTTCGGCATGATCAATTCGATCGTCGAGTGGTACCGCCCGGACGGGCGCACCGGCGCCCGCCGGGAGGTCGCCGACGCGGTGGTCCAGCTGGTCCTCACGGGGCTGCGCGGCTGACGGCCTCCCCTCACACCGGGTTGTGCGGGCTCTCGATGTCCTCCACCTCGAAGACCAGCAGGGTCCGGGTGGAGAGCACCTCGGGCATGGAGTGCAGCCGGGTGAGCACCAGCTCCCGGAGCGCCCGGTTGTCCGGGGCGTGCACCAGCATGAGGACGTCGAAGTCGCCGCCCACCAGTGCGAGGTGCGAGGCCCCGGGCAGCGCGCGCAGCCGCTCGCGCACGGTGCGCCAGGAGTTCTGGACGATCTTGAGCGTGATGTAGGCGGAGGTGCCCTGACCGGCCCGTTCGTGGTCGATCCGGGCACCGAAGCCGCGGATCACCCCGTCCTCCATCAGCCGGTTGATCCGCGCGTAGGCGTTGGCCCGGGAGACGTGCACCCGCTCGGCCACCGACCGCACGGACGCACGGCCGTCCTTCTGCAGCATCCGCAGAATGTCCTCGTCTATGGCGTCCAGGACCCTCGGAGGGGGCAGCGGGCGGGGGCTCGCGGCGGGCGCCGGGGCGGCACCTTCCTCCGGGCCGTCGGCCATTTGTTCAGGTCGCATGCTTCCCCGCCTCCCTCCCCTGGACACCGTGCCTCCATCTCAGGTTGTGCAGAACCGTTTGTCCACAGGCTGAAGCCGCCTGTAGCCAAATTGCGCCGACGACCGAACAATCGGTAGGTGAGGTGCGTCACACCCGGCGGCCTCGTCAGCCACTCCCACGAGGAGGTGCCGTCATGACGGTGATGGAGCAGCGGGACACCTACCGCCCCGCCCCGCCGCCCGCCTGGCGACCGCGCACGGACCCGACGCCCCTGCTGCCCGACGCCGAGCCCTACCGCGTCCTCGGCACACCGGCCGCCGACGAGGCCGCCGCGGCCGATCCCGGTCTGCTCCGCCGCCTGTACGCCGAGGTGGTGCGCGGCCGCCGCTACAACGCCCAGGCCACGGCGCTGACCAAGCAGGGCCGCCTTGCCGTCTACCCGTCCAGCACCGGCCAGGAGGCCTGCGAGGTGGCCGCCGCCATGGTCCTCGCCGACCAGGACTGGCTGTTCCCCAGCTACCGGGACACCCTCGCCGTGGTCGCCCGGGGCGTCGACCCGGTGGAGGCGCTCACGCTGCTGCGCGGTGACCGGCACACCGGCTACGACCCGTACGCGAACCGCGTGGCCCCGCTGAGCACCCCGCTGGCCACCCAGCTCCCGCACGCGGTCGGCCTGGCCCACGCCGCCCGGCTCAAGGGCGACGACGTGGTGGCCCTGGCGATGATCGGCGACGGCGGCACCAGCGAGGGCGACTTCCACGAGGCGCTCAACTTCGCCGCCGTCTGGCAGGCTCCCGTGGTCTTCCTGGTGCAGAACAACGGCTTCGCCATCTCCGTCCCGCTGGCCAAGCAGTCCGCTGCGCCCTCCCTCGCCCACAAGGCCGTCGGGTACGGCATACCGGGCCGGCTGGTCGACGGCAACGACGCGGTCGCGGTCCACCAGGTGCTGACCGAGGCCGTCCGGCACGCGCGCGAGGGCCGCGGTCCGGTCCTGGTGGAGGCGATCACCTACCGCGTCGACGCCCACACCAACGCCGACGACGCGACCCGCTACCGCGAGTCCTCCGAGGTGGACGCCTGGCGCGACCACGACCCGGTGCCGCTGCTCGAGCGCGAGCTGACCGCGCGCGGCGTGCTGGACGAGGACGCGATCCGCGAGGTCCGCGAGGCCGCCGAGGCGATGGCCGCCGACCTGCGGGCCCGGATGAACCAGGATCCCGAGATCGACCCCATGGAACTCTTCGCCCACGTCTACGCCGAGCCCACGCCCCAGCTGCGGGAGCAGCAGGAGATGCTGAGGGCCGAGCTGGAGGCCGAGGCGCACTCGAAGCGGGAAGGAACGGCCCGATGACCACGGTCGACACCGCCGTCGACACCACCGTCGCGGTCAAGCAGACGCCGATGGCCCAGGCGCTCAACCGCGCTCTGCGGGACTCCATGGCCGAGGACGCCTCGGTGCACGTCCTCGGTGAGGACGTCGGCACCCTGGGCGGCGTCTTCCGGATCACCGACGGGCTCGCCGCCGAGTTCGGTGACGACCGGTGCACCGACACCCCGCTCGCCGAGGCGGGGATACTCGGCACCGCCGTCGGCATGGCCATGTACGGGCTGCGGCCGGTGGTCGAGATGCAGTTCGACGCGTTCGCCTACCCGGCCTTCGAGCAGCTGCTCTCGCACGTCGCGAAGATGCGCAACCGCACCAGGGGCGCGATGCCGCTGCCGATCACCGTGCGCGTCCCCTACGGAGGCGGCATCGGCGGTGTGGAGCACCACAGCGACTCCTCCGAGGCCTACTACATGGCGACTCCCGGACTCCACGTGCTCACGCCGGCCACGGTCGCCGATGCCTACGGCATGCTGCGGCAGGCCATCGCCTCCGACGACCCGGTGGTCTTCCTGGAGCCCAAGCGGCTCTACTGGGGCAAGGACTCCTGGGACCCGGAGGACCCCACCCCGGTCGAGCCGATCGGCAGGGCCGTGGTCCGGCGGACCGGGCGCAGCGCCACGCTGATCACCTACGGCCCGTCGCTGCCGGTCTGCCTGGAGGCCGCCGAGGCCGCCCGGGCGGAGGGCTGGGACCTGGGCGTGGTCGACCTGCGGTCGCTGGTTCCGTTCGACGACGAGACGGTCTGCGCCGAGGTGCGGCGCAGCGGGCGCGCCGTCGTGGTCCACGAGTCGGGCGGTTTCGGCGGGCCGGGCGGGGAGATCGCGGCGCGGGTCACCGAGCGGTGCTTCCACCATCTGGAGGCGCCCGTTCTCAGGGTCGCCGGATTCGACATCCCGTATCCTCCGCCGATGGCGGAGCGGCATCACCTGCCCGGCGTGGACCGGATTCTGGACGCGGTGGGACGGCTGCAGTGGGAGGCGGGCGACTGATGGCCGAGGTATTCGAGTTCAAGCTGCCCGACCTGGGCGAAGGGCTGACCGAGGCCCAGATCGTGCACTGGATGGTCGAGGTCGGCGACGTGGTCGCCGTCGACCAGCCCGTCGTCGAGGTCGAGACGGCCAAGGCGATGGTGGAGGTGCCCTGCCCGTACGGCGGGGTGGTCACCGCGCGGTTCGGCGAGGAGGGCGGCTCCCTTCCGGTGGGCGCCCCGCTGCTCACGGTCGCCGTGGGCGCGGACGCGGGCGGCGGCA
>NZ_JACADT010000233.1:0-7169 GCF_013421635.1 Streptomyces sp. UH6
GTCGGCGGGGATGGCGATGGTGACGGGCGCGGAGGGCGCGACGACCTCGGTGACACCGGCGTCGGCGGTGCCGCCGGCCAGCAGCACCAGCAGGTCGACGGTGCGCTGCGCGGCGGCGGCCGCGGCCAGCGGGTCGACCCCGCGCTCGAAGCGGCGGGAGGCCTCGCTGGACAGCTTGTGCCGGCGGGCGGTGCGGGCGATAGCGATCGGGTCGAAGTGCGCGGCCTCGATGACCACCTCGGTGGTGTGGCTCTCCACACCGTCGCCGATCTCGGTGTCGGCGCCGCCCATGACGCCCGCGAGGCCGATCGGGCCGCGGTCGTCGGCGATGACCAGGTCCTCGGGGTCGAGGGTGCGGGTCACTCCGTCGAGCGTGGTGAGCTGCTCGCCCTTCTCGGCACGGCGCACGCCGATCGCGCCCTGGACGCGGGTGCGGTCGTAGGCGTGCAGCGGCTGGCCGAGTTCGAGCATCACGTAGTTGGTGATGTCGACGGCCAGCGAGATCGGGCGCATGCCCGCCTTCTGGAGGCGGCGCTGCAGCCAGATCGGGGACCGGGTGCCCGGCGCGATGCCGGTGACGGTGCGGGCGGCGAACCGGTCGCAGCCGTGCGGGTCGGTGATCTGGACGGGGTAGCCGAACGCGTTGGGCGCGGGCACGTCGAGCAGCGCCGGGTCGCGCAGCGGCAGGCCGTAGGCGGTCGCGGTCTCGCGGGCGACGCCGCGCATCGACAGGCAGTAGCCGCGGTCGGGCGTGACGGCGATGTCGAGGACCTCGTCGACCAGCTCGAGCAGCTCGACGGCGTCGGTGCCCGCCTCGTGCTCGGGCGGCAGGACGATGATGCCGTGGGTGCCGTCGTCGCCCATGCCGAGCTCGTCGGTGGAGCAGATCATGCCGTGCGAGGTCTTGCCGTAGGTCTTGCGCGCGGCGATCTGGAAGCCGCCGGGCAGGGTGGCGCCGGGCAGGACCACGACGACCTTGTCGCCGACGGAGAAGTTCCGGGCGCCGCAGACGATCTCCTGGGGCTCACCGGTGCCGTTGGCCTGGCCGACGTCGACGGTGCAGAAGCGGATCGGCTTCTTGAAGCCCTCCAGCTCCTCGATGGTCAGCACCTGGCCGACGACCAGGGGGCCCTTGAGGTCGGCGCCGAGCTGCTCGACGGTCTCGACCTCCAGACCGGCCGAAATGAGCTTGGCCTGGACGTCGCGCCCGGTCTGAGTCGCCGGCAGGTCGACGTACTCCCGCAGCCAAGAAAGCGGGACCCGCATCAGATCTCCATCCCGAACGGCCGGGTGAACCGGACGTCGCCCTCGACCATGTCTCGCATGTCTTCGACGTTGTGGCGGAACATCAGCATCCGCTCGATGCCGAACCCGAAGGCGAAGCCGCTGTACTTCTCCGGGTCGACGCCGCAGGCGGTGAGCACCCGCGGGTTGACCATGCCGCAGCCGCCCAGCTCGATCCAGCCCTCGCTGGAGCAGGTGCGGCAGGGACGGTCGGGGTTGCCGATCGACTCGCCCTTGCAGACGTAGCAGAGCATGTCCATCTCGGCGGACGGCTCGGTGAAGGGGAAGAAGTTCGGCCGCAGCCGGGTCTTCATGTCCGCGCCGAACAACGACTGCACCATGTGGTCCAGCGTGCCCTTGAGGTCCGCCATGGTCAGGCCCTCGTCGACGGCGAGGAGCTCGATCTGGTGGAAGACCGGGGTGTGCGTGGCGTCCAGCTCGTCGGTCCGGTAGACGCGGCCGGGACAGACCACGTAGACCGGCGGCTCACGGTCGAGCAGCGCGCGCGCCTGCACGGGGGAGGTGTGGGTGCGCAGCACGACGCCGGACTCGCCCTCGGCGCCCTCGGGGCCGTTGACGAAGAAGGTGTCCTGCATCTGCCGGGCCGGGTGGTCGGGGCCGAAGTTCAGGGCGTCGAAGTTGAACCACTCCGCCTCGACCTCGGGGCCCTCGGCGATCTCGTAGCCCATGGAGACGAAGACGTCCGCGACGCGCTCCATCATGGTGGTCAGCGGGTGGCGGGCGCCGGCCGGGACGCGGTCGTAGGGGAGGGTGACGTCCACCGACTCCTCGACCAGGACACGGGCGTCGCGCTCGGCCTCCAGCTCCGCCTGACGGGCGGCGAGGGCCTTGTTGACCGCGCCGCGGGCCTGGCCCACGCGCTTGCCCGCCTCGGCCTTGGCCTGCGGCGGCAGGGCGCCGATCTCGCGGTTGGCGAGAGCCAGCGGCGAGGTGCCGCCGGCGTGGGCGGTCTTCGCCTCCTGGAGGGCCTCGAGCGAGTCGGCGGCGGCGAAGGCGGCGAGCGCCTCGTCCCGCATGCGCTCGATGTTTTCCGGTTTCAACGCCTCGACCTCGACCGGGTCGTACGACTTATTCGGTGCCGACATCTCTTCCCGTGCTCTTCCGATTGGCTGGCTGGAGTGGCCCCGCTGGGACGGCCTGTCCCGGTCCGACGTCCCGGTGGCGGGACGGCGTGTCCCGGAAACGGGGACACAAAGGTGCCAAGGGCCGAGTCTAACGGGGCGGGTATGTGCGAACGCGCCCGTGGGCCGCGGTCCGGCGTCGGTGACCTCTCAGAGAAGGTACGCCGGGGTGCCCACGGGCAGGGTAAATCGGAACTGGGCGCCGCCGGAGGCGGCCCGCCCGACCGTGATGACACCGGAGTGGGCCTCGACGATGCCCTTGACGATGTAGAGCCCGAGGCCGGTGCCGCCGCGCTTGCTGCCCCGCCAGAAGCGGGTGAAGACGCGGTTCATGGACTCCTCCGGGATGCCGTGGCCCTCGTCGCTCACGGTGACCGACGTGGCGGCCTCCTCCCCCTCGCGGGTCGGTGCCTGGGCCGTGATCTCGATGGTGACAGTCCCCTCGCCGTGGCGCACGGCGTTTTCCAGCAGGTTGCCGAGGACCTGGTCGACCTTGTCCGGGTCGGCCCACAGGCCCGGCAGCGGCCGCTCCACATGCAGCCGGAACCGGTCGGCGCTCTGGCCCGCGGCGACGTACGCCTGGATGTGGCGGTCGACGGCGGCGGCGATGTCGACGGGCTGGCGGCGCAGCTCCAGGCGGCCGGAGTCGATGCGGGAGATGTCGAGGAGTTCGGCGATCAGGCGGGTGACCCGGTCGGCGTCGGCGTCGACGGTCTCCAGCATCAGCCGCTTCTGGTCGTCGGTGAAGCGCTCCCATTTGGCGAGCAGGGTGGCGGTGAACCCCTTGACAGAGGTCAGCGGCGAGCGCAGTTCGTGGGCGACGGTGGCGATCAGCTCGGCGTGGCTGCGTTCGGTGCGGCGGCGGGCCTCGGTGTCGCGCAGGCACACCACCACCCGGCGCACCGGGCCGGTGGGCCGCTCGCGCACGTAGCGGGCGGAGACCAGCACCTCACGGCCGCCGGGCAGGAGCAGGTTGCGCTCGGGCTGGCGGGTGCGGGTGGCGAGGCCGTCGTAGGGGTCGGTCAGCCGCCACCAGCGGCGGCCCTCCAGGTCCTCCAGCGGCAGGGCGCGCTCCAGGGAGAGGCCGAGGGCCTCGTCGGCCGGGGTGGCGGTGATCCGCTCGGCGGCGGCGTTGAAGCAGACCACCCGGCCGCGCTCGTCGGCGACGACCATGCCGTCGGGCAGGTCGTCGGGGGCCATCGGGTAGGGGGCGGGCGCGTTCTCGCCCGGGGGCGACGCGCCCGGCGCGGTGCCGGACGGCTTCCCCGCTGGTGTACTGGTGCCGACGCTCATCCCCGTACCCACCTCTGCCTGTTGGTCAGGGCCCCCGAGGCAGTCACCCTACTAGCTGTCGGTGACGGAGCGGCACCCTCCGGCGGCGCGCTGTGCACGGGCGGAGGCGTAGAGGCACACCGCGGCGGCCGTGGCGAGGTTGAGGCTCTCCGCCTTGCCGTGGATCGGGACGCGCACCACGGCGTCGGCGAGCGCGCGGGTCTCCTCCGGCAGGCCCCACGCCTCGTTGCCGAAGACCCAGGCGGTGGGGCCGCCCATGGAGCCGGTGTCCAGCTCGTGGTCCAGGTCGTGGGTGCCCGCGCCGTCGGCGGCCAGGACGCTCACGCCGGCCTCCTTGAGCCCGGCGACGGCCACCTCCACGGGCACCCCCACCGCCACCGGCAGGTGGAAGTGGGAGCCGACGGAGGCGCGGACGGCCTTGGGGTTGTAGAGGTCCACGGAGGCGTCGGTCAGCACCACGGCCTCGGCGCCGGCCGCGTCGGCGCAGCGCAGCACGGTGCCCGCGTTGCCGGGGTCGCGGACGTTGGCGAGCACCGCGACCAGCCGGGGGCGGGCGCGGAGGATCTCCTCGAACGGGGTGTCCAGGAAGCGGCAGACGCCGACCAGGCCCTGCGGGGTGACCGTGGTGGAGATGTCGGCGATCACCTGCTCGTCCGCCAGGTGCACCCGGGCGCCGGCCGCGCGGGCGTCGCCGACGATGTCGGGGTAGCGGTCGGCGGCCTCGGGGGTGGTGAACAGCTCGGTGAGGGTGGGCGTGCCGTCGTCGCCGCGATGCGCCGCGGCCTCCCGGACCGCCTGCGGGCCCTCGGCCAGGAACAGCCGCTCCTTGCCCCGGAAGTTCCGCTTCGCCAGCCGTCGGGCGGCGCTCACGCGCGGGGAACGGGGGGAGATCAGCTCGGGGGCTGCGGAGGGCATGGACTCACCTTCGGGGTGCGTGGCGTCGGGACACGGCGTCGCGCCGCGGGCGTCGGGACAGGAAGTGAGGGAGCTGCGCGGGCGGCGGGGGCCCGGTCCGGCGGCGCCGGGCCGGGCCCCACACACGTCCGGACCCGCAGGCCGTCAGGCCTGCGGGTCCGGGGTGTCACAGCCGGTGGTCACCGGCAGACGTCACGCGGCCTTCGGCGCGTTCACGTCCGCGGGCAGCGCCTTCTGCGCGACCTCGATCAGCGCCGCGAACGCGGTGGCGTCGTTGACGGCGAGCTCGGCGAGGATCTTGCGGTCCACCTCGACGTTGGCGGCCTTCAGACCCTGGATGAAGCGGTTGTAGGTCATGCCGTTGGCGCGGGCAGCGGCGTTGATGCGCTGGATCCACAGCTGACGGAAGTCGCCCTTGCGCTTCTTGCGGTCGTTGTAGTTGTAGACCAGCGAGTGGGTGACCTGCTCCTTGGCCTTGCGGTACAGGCGCGAACGCTGACCGCGGTAGCCGGAGGCCTGCTCGAGGATCGCCCGGCGCTTCTTGTGGGCGTTGACTGCCCGCTTGACGCGTGCCACTTTTTAACTCCTTGTAGCGGGGCCGTGGTCGATGCTCACACGGCCCGGAAACGACTGGGTCCCGGTCTGGCTGACGTTCGGCGGCGCGGGCCGCCGGGACGTCACTTGCCGAGAAGCTTCTTGATCTTCTTGGCGTCGCCCGGGGCCATCTCGGCGTTGCCGGTGAGGCGACGCGTCAGACGGGACGACTTGTGCTCGAGCAGGTGGCGCTTGCCGGCGCGCTCACGGAGCACCTTGCCGGAGCCGGTGACCTTGAAGCGCTTGCTGGCACCGCTGTGCGACTTGTTCTTCGGCATAGCGCCGTTCTCTCCTCGTCGGTGGCGCTCCGGTGCCCGGTGCGGCTGCCTCGCGGCGGCCAGGCCGGGCACGGGTGGAGCGTCGCTCTGTTTTTCGGTGGACAAACCCCGGACGTGAATCCGGGAAGATCAGGCGTCGGACGAAGCCTCGGCCTGGCCGTCGGCGGGGGCCTCGGCCTCGGCGGCGTTCTGCGACTTGCCGGGGTTGGCCTTCGCTTCCGCCTTGCGGGCCGCCTGGGCCTCACGGGCCTCGGCCATCGCCTCGGTCTTCTTCTTGTGCGGACCGAGAACCATGATCATGTTGCGGCCGTCCTGCTTCGGGTTCGACTCCACGAACCCGAGGTCGGCGACATCCTCCGCGAGACGCTGCAGCAGTCGGTAGCCCAGCTCGGGGCGGGACTGCTCACGACCGCGGAACATGATCGTGATCTTGACCTTGTCGCCCTGCTTGAGGAACCGGACGACGTGACCCTTCTTGGTGTCGTAGTCGTGCGGGTCGATCTTCGGCCGGAGCTTCATCTCCTTGATGACCGTGTGCGCCTGGTTCTTGCGCGCCTCACGGGCCTTCATGGCCGACTCGTACTTGAACTTCCCGTAGTCCATGAGCTTGCACACGGGCGGACGGGCGTTCGCCGCGACCTCGACCAGGTCCAGGTCGTACTCCTGCGCAAGCTCCAGGGCCTTGGCAAGCGGGACAATCCCGACCTGCTCGCCGCTGGGACCGACAAGTCGCACCTCGGGAACGCGAATCCGGTCGTTGATGCGGGGCTCGGCGCTGATGGATCCTCCTCGGTAGCACCACGCGGCGGCCTGGTGTGACAGCCGCGGACGTCTATGTGTTCGTGGGACCTAACCGCGCCGGGACGACAAAAATGCCCCGCACGGTTTCACAGGCGGGGCTCCTCGAACTGCTACCGGAGCACCGCCGTGAGACGTCACGGGGCGCGCATCGGCGACCGACGCCCTGGGCGGGCGGCTTTCGCCTGACCGGTGACCCGCCGCCCGGAGGGCGATCAGGTGGGAGTTCGAAGGACTCCACTTGTGGGCCGGGTCCGCGGTCTCGCGACGCACGTGTCCGGCCGGTCGTGGACACAAGATTAGCAGCTGGCGGGACGGTGCGCTAACCCGGTGTCCCGCGGCACCGGCGTCGCGGGACTCCCCCGCGCGGGCGGCGGCGGACCTGCGCCTATCGTGTGACCCATGAGTGAGCACGCTGAGCACGCCGAGACGCCCGACTTCGACGCCATGACCCGCGACATCGCGGAGGTTCCGGCCGTCGAGGTCATCGTGACGGTCGCCGTCAACCTGATGAGCGCCGCCGCGGTCCACCTCGGCCTCACCGAGGAAGGCGACAAGTACAAGGACCTGGACGAGGCCCGCAAGCTGATCTCCGCCCTGGCCGGCCTGCTGGACGCGAGCGCGACCGAGATCAGCTCCTTCCACGCCGCCCCGCTGAAGGACGGCCTGAAGTCGCTGCAGCTCGCCTTCCGCGAGGCCTCGGTCGTCGCGGACGAGCCGGGACAGGGCCCGGGCGAGAAGTACACGGGCCCCGTCTGGGGCTGATCCACCGGTCCGGCGGTCCGGCCGCCGGGCGGACCGTCGGGCGGACCGCCGGCAGGACCGCCGGGCGTGGTCAGTCCGTCCGGCGCACGTAGAGGGGCTC
>NZ_JACADT010000234.1:0-7122 GCF_013421635.1 Streptomyces sp. UH6
ACGTTCCCCGCACCTTGACCGCCACCGCCTTGACCGCCACCGCCCTGACCGCCACCGCCCTGGCCGCCACCGTCCTGGCCGCCTCTTGCCGGCGCTCGACGCCGCCCTCTCGTGGCGTCGCCGCCCCCGGCTGTCCGTGCCGCGACCGTGGGTCGCGTCGGGACGGCCCGTCGAACCGTCAGGGACCGGCGCCCAACGCGGCCCGGACCGGGCCGCGTTACGGGCTCGGTCCGGGGTCCCGGCCCCTTCCCCGGCGCGCGGGGTCCGGGCGGCGCGGAGAGGTCAGCCGGTACCCGGGGTGCGCGGCGGACTCACGGTGGTGCGGGTCGGGCGGCGCTGGGAGGAGGCACGGACGATCAGCTCGGTCGGTATGACCTGCTCGACCGGCTGGTCCGAGGCGATCCCCTCGATGGCGTCGATCAGCAGCTGCACCACGGCCGTGCCGATCCGGCGCGGCTTGAGGGAGAGCGTGGTGATCGGCGGTTCGGTGGCCGCGTAGACCGAGGACTCGCTGCAGCACACCAGCAGCAGGTCCTCCGGCACTCGCAGCCCGTACCGCCGGGCGGCGGCGAGCAGGTCGGTGCCGTTGGGGTCGAAGAGGCCGTACACCGCGTCGGGCCGGTCCGGCCGGGCCAGCAGCCGGTCGGCGGCCACGGCTCCGGCGCACGGGTCGTGGGCCGGGTAGGACTCGTAGACCGGCTCCTGCCCGACCCGCTCGCACCAGCGCAGGTAGGCGGTGGTGGACAGCCGGGTGTACGTGTCGGTGCTGGTGCCGGTGAGGAGCCCGATGCGCCGGGCGCCGGCCGCGGCGAGGTGGTCCAGGATGCCCAGGACGGCGGCCTCGTGGTCGTTGTCCACCCATGCCGTCACCGGAAGGGCGCCGTTGGGGCGGCCGTCGGAGACCACCGGTAAACCCTGGCGGGCCAGTTCGGCGACGACCGGATCGTGGTCCGACGGGTCGATGACCACGGTGCCGTCCAGCGCCACGTTGGACCACACGTCGTGCCGTGAGGTCGCGGGCAGGATCACCAGGGCGTAACCGCGGTCCAGTGCCGCCGAGGAGGCCGCCCGGGCCATCTCGGCGAAGTAGGCGAACTCGGTGAAGGTGAAAGGTTCATCCCCGTACGTGGTCACCGTCAGGCCGATCAGGCCGGACTTGCCCGTACGGAGGGTTCGGGCCGCGGCCGAGGGGCGGTAACCGAGACGGTCGGCCACCTCACGGACATGGCGTCGGGTGGCATCGGGCAGTCGGCCCTTGCCGTTGAGGGCGTCGGAGACGGTCGTGATGGAGACCCCGGCCGCGGCGGCCACGTCCCGGATCCCCGCCCGGCCCGATCGGCTGCCCCGGCGGGTGATCTCAGCCCGGTTCACCTGGTGCTTCCCTGCTGCTGTCATGGCGAGCCGATAGTAGGGCTCCAGAGGCGGGCCGGATCCTCTGCATATGCAGCCGTTGACAGGGACGATTCTCCATGGTCATCTGACGGGAAACGCCTTGGAAACAAAGGGCACGGACGCCTTCGGTCAATGGAGCGGGCGTTCTGGCGGGTGAATGCCGCGTGCAAGGACAAGGTTCCGAACCGGGTGCAACTCACCTGCACGGGTGATGCGCGCCACGGCGCGAGCCACCGGCGCGCGTGATTTCTCCGACCGCGCCCCTGGTTCCCCCGGGCCGGCTCCGACCGTGCACCGCGCCGTGGACGGCCCGGTCCCGCGTCGGCGTGCGGCTCTTAGGCTGATAGCCATCGGTGCCGTCGGCGAAGTGAGCCGCCGGCCGTCATGAGGAGGACTGCGGTGAGCGAGACGAGCCCCAAACTGCGTGCCGAGCTCGAGGGAGTGCCCTCCTACAAGCCGGGCCGCCCGGCCTCGGGGTCGGGTCCGGTCGCCTACAAGCTGTCCTCCAACGAGAACCCCTACCCGCCGCTGCCCGGCGTGCTGGAGAGCGTGGTGGCCTCCGCGGCCTCGTTCAACCGCTACCCGGACATGGCCTGCGCCGGACTGATCGAGGAGCTGGCGGAGCGCTTCGGGGTGCCCGCCTCCCACGTGGCCACCGGCACCGGCTCGGTGGGCGTCGCGCAGCAGCTGCTCCAGGCCACCAGCGGTCCGGGCGACGAGGTGATCTACGCCTGGCGCTCCTTCGAGGCGTACCCGATCATCACCCGGATCAGCGGCGCCACCCCGGTGGAGGTGCCCCTCACGCCGGGCGAGGTCCACGACCTCGACGCGATGGCGGACGCGATCACCGAGCGGACCCGGCTGATCTTCGTCTGCAACCCCAACAACCCGACGGGCACCGTGGTGCGCCGGGCCGAGCTGGAGAGGTTCCTCGACCGGGTGCCCGGCGACGTGCTGGTGGTGCTGGACGAGGCCTACCGGGAGTTCATCCGGGACCAGGACGTGCCGGACGGCGTGGAGCTCTACCGGGACCGTCCCAATGTCTGTGTGCTGCGCACCTTCTCCAAGGCGTACGGCCTGGCCGGGCTGCGGGTCGGCTTCGCCATCGCCCACGAGCCGGTGGCGGCCGCGCTGCGCAAGACGGCCGTGCCGTTCGGTGTCAGCCAGCTCGCGCAGGACGCGGCGGTCGCCTCGCTGCGCGCGGAGGACGAACTCCTCGGCCGGGTGGGCTCCCTGGTGTGCGAGCGCAACCGGGTGGTCGCGGCCCTGCGCGAGCAGGGGTGGACCGTGCCGGACACCGAGGCCAACTTCGTCTGGCTGCGGCTCGACGAGCGGACCATGGAGTTCGCCGCGGCCTGCGAGCAGGCGGGCGTGGTGGTCCGGCCGTTCGCCGGGGAAGGTGTGCGGGTCACGGTCGGCGAGACGGAGGCCAACGACATCTTCGTCAAGACGGCTGAGGAGTTCCGCCGCTCCGTCTGATCCCGCCCGCGGCGTCCGTCCGTCCGGCCCGGTGGCCCCCTTGGGGGAGCCGCCGGGCCGTCGCCGTTTCCGGGCGCGGAGCCGGATGGAGGAGCCGGATGGAGGAGCCGGTCGGAGGAGCCGGTCGGATGGGCTGGTTTCGGCCGTCCTGGACCTAAGGGGGTACCCCCCTGTACGGCCGTTCGGCCTACATGCTGATAATAGCTTGTGAATGTGAACGCTTTCACAAGCGCGCATGTTCATGCCCCCATGTGCGGATCTGGTGGAACAAACCTCCGCCTCGAGGCACCGCTGTGAAGGAGAACACGTGGACCTCGCCCTGGCCCCCGAGACGCTCGCGCGCTGGCAGTTCGGCATCACGACCGTCTACCACTTCCTGTTCGTCCCGCTGACGATCTCGCTGGCCGCTCTCACGGCCGGGCTCCAGACGGCGTGGGTGCGCTCCGGCAAGGAGAAGTACCTCAGAGCCACCAAGTTCTGGGGCAAGCTCTTCCTGATCAACATCGCGCTCGGCGTGGTCACCGGCCTGGTGCAGGAGTTCCAGTTCGGCATGAACTGGTCCGCCTACTCGCGCTTCGTCGGAGACGTCTTCGGGGCGCCGCTGGCCTTCGAGGCCCTGATCGCCTTCTTCTTCGAGTCCACCTTCATCGGCCTGTGGATCTTCGGCTGGGACAAGCTGCCGAAGAAGATCCACCTGGCCTGCATCTGGATGGTCTCCATCGGCACCATCCTCTCGGCCTACTTCATCCTGGCGGCCAACTCCTGGATGCAGCACCCGGTCGGCTACCGGATCAACGAGGAGAAGGGCCGCGCCGAACTCACCGACTTCTGGCTGGTGCTGACCCAGAACACCACGCTCGCCCAGGTCTTCCACAGCCTGGCCGCCGCCTTCCTCACCGGTGGCGCCTTCATGGTCGGGATCGCCGCCTACCACCTGGCCCGGGGCCGTCACCTCGCGGAGATGCGCACCTCCCTGCGGCTGGGCCTGATGACCGTGGCGGTCGGCGGCCTGCTGACGGCGGTCAGCGGCGACGTGCTGGGCAAGGTGATGTTCGAGCAGCAGCCGATGAAGATGGCGGCGGCGGAGGCGCTCTGGGAAGGCGAGCGCGGGGCCCCGTTCTCGCTCTTCGCCTACGGCGACGTCGACAAGGGCCACAACACCGTGGCCATCGAGATCCCCGGCCTGCTCTCCTACCTCGCCGACTCGGACCTGGACCACTACGTGCCGGGCATCAACGACATCAACGAGGAGATGCAGGAGACGTACGGGCCCGGCGATTACCGGCCCAACATCCCGGTGGCCTTCTGGAGCTTCCGCTGGATGATCGGCTTCGGCATGGCCTCCCTCATGGTGGGCGTGCTCGGGCTCTGGCTGACGCGGAAGAAGTTCCTGCTCCCCCGGCATCTGCGGTCCGGTGAGGACGAGGTGCCGCACCTGGTCCTGCTGCCGCGCGGCAAGGCCCTCGGTCCCCGGGCGACCCGGCTCTACTGGCGGGTCGCGACCTGGACCATGGCGTTCCCGCTGATCGCGAACGCCTGGGGCTGGATCTTCACCGAGATGGGCCGTCAGCCCTGGGTGGTGTTCGGCGTCTTCCAGACCCGTGACGCCGTCTCCCCCGGCGTCGGTCAGGGCGAGGTCCTCGCCTCGATGCTCCTCTTCACGGTGGTCTACGCGGTCCTCGCGGTCGTCGAGGTGAAGCTGCTCGTGAAGTACGTGAAAGCCGGCCCGCCCGAGCTCACCGAGGCGGACCTCAACCCGCCCACCAGGATCGGCGGCGACCCGCGCGACGCCGACAAGCCCATGGCCTTCTCGTACTAGCGGGCAGGGAGTCACCTCGCATGGAACTGCAACTGCACGACCTCTGGTTCGTCCTGATCGCCGTCCTGTGGACCGGCTACTTCTTCCTGGAGGGCTTCGACTTCGGCATAGGCGTGCTCACCAGGCTGCTGGCCCGGGACCGGACCGAGAAGCGGGTGCTGATCAACACCATCGGCCCCGTCTGGGACGGCAACGAGGTCTGGCTGGTGACCGCCGCCGGCGCCACCTTCGCCGCGTTCCCCGAGTGGTACGCCACCCTGTTCTCCGGCTTCTACCTGCCGCTGCTGGTGATCCTGCTCTGCCTGATCCTGCGCGGAGTGGCCTTCGAGTACCGGGTGAAGCGGTCCGGCGAGAGGTGGCAGCGGAACTGGGAGTCGGCGATCTTCTGGACCTCGCTGCTCCTCGCGGCCCTCTGGGGTGTGGTCTTCGCCAACATCGTCCGGGGACTGCGGATCGACCGGGACCTGGAGTACGTCGGCACCCTGGGGGACCTGTTCAGCCCCTACGCCCTGCTGGGTGGTGTGGTGACGCTGACCCTCTTCACCTTCCACGGCGCGGTCTTCGCGGCACTGAAGACCGAGGGGGAGATCCGGGACCGGGCACGCGGCCTCGCGCTGCGGCTCGGCGTGGTCACCGCCCTGCCGCTGGCCGGCTTCCTGGTCTGGACGCTGCTCTCGCGGGGCGACCTGCCGAGCCTGGTCGCGGCGGTGCTCACCCTCGCCGCGCTGGCCGGCGCGATGCTGACCGGACGGGCCGGCCGTGAAGGCTGGTCGTTCGTCTGCTCCGGCCTGAGCGTGGTGGCGCTGGTGGCGGTGTTCTTCCTGTCACTCTTCCCGGAGGTCATGCCCTCCACGCTGGACGAGAACTGGAGCCTCACGGTCACCAATGCCTCCTCCAGCCCCTACACCCTGAAGATCATGACCTGGTGCGCCCTCGCGGCCACGCCGGTGGTGCTGCTGTACCAGTCGTGGACCTACTGGGTGTTCCGCAAGCGGATCGGCACGCGGCACATCGCCGCGAGCCACTGACGGACGAGGTTTCACGTGAAACCGGTGGATCCCCGACTGGTGCGGTACGCCCGCGCCACCCGACTCTTCCTGGCCGCGGTGGTGGCCCTGGGCCTGGTCGGTGCGGGCCTGGTCGTCGTCCAGGCGACGCTGATCGCCGAGGTGGTGGTCGGTGCCTTCCAGGAGGGGCTGTCCACCGGCGAGCTGGTCGCCCCTCTGCTGGCGCTGACCGCCGTCGCCTGCGGGCGAGGGGTGGTCGCCTGGCTGACCGGACTCGCGGCGCACCGCGCGAGCGCGGCGGTCAAGTCCGAACTCCGAGGGCGGCTGCTGGCACGGACAGCCGCCCTCGGTCCCTCCTGGCTGGACGGGCAGCGCACCGGATCGCTGGTGAACCTGGCGACCCGGGGTGTGGACGCCCTCGACGACTACTTCGCCCGGTACCTGCCCCAGTTGGGTCTGGCCGTGGTGGTGCCGGTGGCCGTGCTGGCCCGGATCGTCACGGGTGACTGGGTCTCCGCAGCGATCATCGTGGGCACCCTGCCGCTGATCCCCCTTTTCATGGCGCTGATCGGCTGGGCCACCCAGGCCCACACCGACCGGCAGTGGCGGCTGCTGTCCCGGCTTTCCGGCCACTTCCTCGACGTGGTCGCCGGACTGCCCACGCTGAAGGTGTTCGGGCGGGCCAAGGCCCAGGCGGAGTCGATCCGCCGGATCACCGACGCATACCGGCGGGCCACCCTGCGCACGCTGCGGATCGCCTTCCTCTCGTCGTTCGCGCTGGAGCTGCTCTCCACCTTGTCGGTGGCGCTGGTCGCGGTCACCATCGGGATGCGGCTGGTCCACGGGGAGATGGACCTCTACACCGGCCTGGTGGTGCTGATTCTGGCGCCGGAGGCCTATCTGCCGTTGCGGCAGGTGGGGACGCAGTACCACGCGGCGGCCGAAGGGCTGGCGGCCGCGGAGGAGGTCTTCGCGGTGCTGGAGACCCCGCTGCCGGAGGCGGGCACCCGGCCGGTGCCGGCGGACACGACGATCACGGTCGAGGACCTCGCCGTGCGGTATCCGGGGCGTACGGAGGACGCGGTCGCCGCGGTCTCCTTCACGGTGGAGCCCGGTGCGGTGGTGGCGCTGACGGGTCCCAGCGGTGCGGGCAAGTCCACGCTGCTGCGGGTGCTGCTCGGGTTCGCGCGTCCCTCCCGGGGGCGGGTGCGGGTGGGCGGCGTGGACCTCGCGGAGATCGATCCGCAGGCGTGGCGGTCACGGATCGCCTGGGTGCCGCAGCGGCCCCACCTGTACGCGGCGAGCGTGGCCGAGAACGTGCGGCTGGCCCGCCCGGAGGCCGACGACGCCGCGGTGCGGAGGGCGCTGGCCGACGCGGGGGCGCTGGAGTTCGTGGACGCGCTCCCGGAGGGGACCGGCACGGTC
>NZ_JACADT010000235.1:0-7097 GCF_013421635.1 Streptomyces sp. UH6
GGCGGCGACCACCGCGAGCACCAGGTAGGCGTCCTGGAAGGCGGAGACCGGCGGGTGGGCGTCGGCGCCCGTGCCGACCGGGGCGACCGACGCCAGGACCGCGATCGCCACCGCGGGGGCGGCCGCGCCGGAGGCCTGCCGGACCACCGTGTTGAGCGTCGACGCGTGGGAGACGTCCGCCTGCGCGATGCCGGTGAACGACGCGACCGTGGTGGGCATGAACACCCCGCCCATCGCCGCACCCAGCAGGAACATCAGCCCGCGGAACGCCCACAGCGAGGAGTCCGCGTCCAGCCGGGAGAAGGCGACCAGCACCAGGGCGACGCCGACCAGACCGAAACCGGCGAGACGGCGCGGACCGATCCGGGCGTAGAGCGGGGAGACGACCTGCATGGTGAGCAGCACGCCGAGCGCCTCGGCGAAGGTGCTGGAACCGGACTCCCAGGCGCTCAGCCCCAGACCCTGCTGGAGGAAGAGCGGACCGAGGAACATCGCGCCCATGAAGGCGAGGAAGCCGAGGAAGGCCGTGATGTTGGTGTCGCGGAAGAGCCGGTCGGTGAACAGCCGTACCCGCAGGGCCGGTTCGGGCACCCGGAGCTCCACGGCCACGGCGGCGGCCAGCAGGACCGCACCGCCGACCAGGCCGGCCAGCACCGGCAGGCTGCCCCAGCCCGTCTCGGCTCCCTCGCTGACGCCGAACATCAGCCCCGCGGTGCCGAAGGCGGTGAGCACCAGACCGGGGACGTCCAGCCGGCCGGGGACGTGGTCGCGGTGCTGCTGGAGGAAGAGGAACCCGAAGACGAGCACGGCGATGCCGATCGGCACGTTGGCGTAGAAGACCCAGCGCCAGTTCATGTGGTCGACGAGCCAGCCCGCCCCCATCGGGGCCAGCGCGGGCGCCACCTGCTGCGGGATGATCATGTAACGGGAGACCTTGACCTGTTCGGACAGGCTGAAGGTCCGGTAGAGCAGGGCGCCGCTGACGGGCAGCAGGATGCCGGCGGCCAGGCCCTGGAGGGCCCGCCAGACGACGAGTTCGCCGAGCGATCCGGCGAAGCCGCAGAGTCCTGACGCGGCGGTGAAGACGGCGAACGAGAAGAGGACGGTGCGGCGTCCGCCGAAGCGGTCGCCGAGCCAGGCCGACAGGGGGACGGCGAGGCCGACGCAGACCGGGTACACCACCACGACGGCGTCGAGGCCGGAAGTGGCGAGACCGAAGTCGCGTCCGATGGAAGGCAGGGCCACGGTGGTGCCGGCTCCGTCCACGATGGACATGAACGCGGTGACCACACAGACGACGGGGACGACTATGCGCTGGTCGAGGCGCAGCGGGCGAACTGGCATGTGCTGAGCATACTCAGTATGTGTACGCTCAGCATATTCGTTTCGCGTACCGGAGCCGCTTCGGGCCATGACCGCGGCAGCCGGCCGCCGCGTGCGGTAGGAACGGACGTACAGAGCCGCAACAGCAGTCACGAGCACAGGAGCGCCAAGGTGAGGCAGGTACCGGGCAGCAGTGATCCCCTGGTCGACGAGTTGTTCGCGACCACCCACCGCCTGCGGCTCTTCGTCGACGGCAGACTGGCCGAAAAGGGCACCACGGTCGCCCAGCTCCGCGCCCTGCGGTTCCTCGCCCACGCCGCCGAGCCGATGCGGATGCGCGACCTCAGCGACATGCTCGGTGTCGCCGCCCGCACCGCCACCGGGCTGGTGGACGCCCTGGAGCGGGACGGCCTGGTGGTCCGGCTGCCGCACCCGACGGACCGCCGCGCCCACCTGCTCGCCCTCACCGACGCCGGCCGCACCTGTCACCAGGAGGCCGAGGACATGGACCGCGAGGCCCTCCGCACCGCCACCGGCGCCCTCGGCGAGGAGGACCGCGCCGTCCTCCGCGGCCTCCTCGCCCGTGTCCGGGACACCGTCGCGGCCGCGGAGCAGGAGGGGGCACGGGTCTCCTAGTCCGGCGACGCGGCACGGGCGTGCGGGCCGTTCACCGTCCTGGAGACGGCGCCGGCGTCGGGGACGCGTCGGTGAGTCGCCTCCAACGGCGCAGGACGTCGAGGTGGGAGCCGGACGCGGTGGCGCGGCCCACCTCGGCCGCCGCATGCCCGGTGCGGGGGAGGCCGTCACGGGTCAGCAGGTCCAGCGGCCATACGGGGACGCGCCCGGCCTCCTCGGGGTCGAAGGCGTGCCAGTCCCACGGCCCGTCGAACCGCCAGGCCCGCCCCGCGGCGTCGGCGACCTCGTCGCCGGGTTCGAGGAACGCGTAGGGCCGGTGGACCAGGTCGATCGCGTAGGGGATGCCGTCGTCCGGGTCGATGCCGTAGCCCTCGCCGTTGAGGTGGGTGTGGTCCGGATACTCGCGGTAGGAACGGCCCCGCGGCAGCAAGGAGACGCACGCCCGTTCGCGGGGGAGGTAGCCGGTCTCCCGGGGCGGATCGTAGACCTCCACCGCGGTGACGTGAACGACGGTGGGCGGGACACCGACCCGGCAGACGTCACCCGCCCGAAGGTGTTCCGGCGCCGGATCGGTACGGAACATCCCCCACTCCGCGGCGGTGCCGCTGCGGTCGGCGCTAAGGCCCACCACGCCGTTCCAGTGGATGGACGCGCATCCGTCGTCGGGCCGCCACCACGGCCATGCCACGTGCACCTCGTCGAACCTCAGGCCCCGTTCCACCCGGCACTCGGTGAAGGGCACGGCGATGGACAGGACATCGCCCGGGCGGAACCGGAGAGCAGTCGTCATGGACGCAGGGTAGGAGCGGCCTCGGGCCTCCCGGTCCCGGGGGACGTGACCCGGGGCGCGGCCGTCCCGTCGGACGGGCGGGCCGGGACGGGCCGTCATGTGACGCGTCCCCCTCCGGGCTTCCGGCGCGGAGGGGGACGCGGGGGTGCCGCTGGGCGGGCGGTCAGGAATCGACGGCCTCGAGGTCCGTCCCGCGGGTCTCACGGCTGGTCGCCACCGCGACGATGGTGACCAGCATCGTGACGACGAGGTACGCGATCACCGTGCCGACCCCGTAGGAGTTCACCAGCCACACCGCGATGAGCGGAGCCGGAGCCCCGGCGATGATGGACGAGCCCTGGAAGACGAGCGACGAGCCGGCGAAGCGGTACCTGGTCGGGAAGAGCTCGGTGATCCAGGCGGCCTCGGCGCCCGCGAGGACGCCGTGGAGGAAGGCGCCGACGCAGACGCCGGTCCACAGCAGCGGCAGGCTCTCGCGCTGCACCATCCAGAAGAACGCCGGCGCCCACGCCACCAGCAGCACGGCCGGCGTCAGCATCGCCTTCCTGCGGCCCACCACGTCCGACCAGTGGCCGCCGCCGATCATGCCGCAGAACTGCGCCGCGGAGCCGAACGCCACGGCCAGGACGACGTCCTCCCGCGCGTAGTCGAAGGAGGTGGTGGCGTACGCGATGACGAAGACCGTGTAGATGTAGAAGGCGATGTTCTCGCCGAGCCGCATGCCCAGGCCGTGCAGGACGGCGCGGGGCCGGGCGAGGGCCTGCAGGACGCTCGAGCGTCCGGAGCCGGCGGTGCCGGAGGCTTCGGTGCCGGAGGCGGCCTTGCGCTCCGCGGCCCGCTCCTGGGCCTGCCGGAAGACCGGGGACTCCTCGACGCCGCGGCGGATCCAGAAACCGATCGCCAGCAGCGGCAGGGCCGCCAGGAACAGCAGGCGCCAGCCCCAGGAGTCGAAGGCGCCGTCGGGGAGCAGCGCCCCGACGACCGAGGCGAGGACGGTGGCCAGGACGGTACCGAGCGGCGCGCCGGCCTGCGGCCAGGAGGCCCAGAAGCCGCGCCGCCGGGGCTCGCCGTACTCGCTGACCATGAGGACGGCGGCGCCGAACTCACCGCCCAGCGCGAAGCCCTGGACCATGCGGAGCAGCACCAGCAGCGCGGTCGCCCAGACCCCGATCTGCTCGTAGGTCGGCAGGAGTCCGATCGCCGCCGTCGAGACGCCCAGCAGCAGGAAGGTGACGACGAGCATGGGCTGACGGCCCAGGCGGTCGCCGAGGTGACCGAAGACGATGCCGCCCAGGGGCCGGGCGACGAAGCCGAGCCCCATGGTCGCGAAGGAGAGGAGCAGGCCGACGATGCCGTCGCCCGAGGGGAAGAACAGCGGCCCGAGGACCGTCGCGGCGAGGATGCCGTAGACGGCGAAGTCGTACCACTCGAGCACGGAGCCGGCCATGCTGCCGATGAGGACCCGCCGGAAGGCCGAGGCCTGCGGCGGTGCGGGGGGAGTGGCGGTTCGGTCCACCAGTGACGTCATTGTCGGTACCTTTCGGGCGGCCGGGTCCGCGCGGTGGCAGGGCGCGGCGGCGGGTGCGGTGGGTGCGGCGGGCGCGGTGGCGGTTCGGGTGGTTGGGAGCGGCGGGGCGGGGGCCGCCGGCCGACGCGGAGGCGGACGCGGAGGGCGGCCGGGGTTCTCAGAGGGCCAGGCGGAGGCGGTCGCCGGCGGCGCGGGAGCAGCAGGTCATCATCCGGTCGCAGGCGGCGCGTTCGGCCTTGGTGAGGACGCTGTCCCGGTGGTCGACCGCGCCGTCGAGGACCGGGACCTCGCAGGAGCCGCAGAGCCCCTCCTCGCAGTCGCTCTGCACGTCCACGCCCGCGGCCCGCAGGGCGGCGAGGACGGTCCGGTCCGGGGCGACGCGGACGGTGAGGCCGGAGTCGGCGAGTTCGACGTCGAAGGCGTGCTCCCGCTCCGGGTCCAGGCTCCGGTGCTCGGCCGTGAAGTGTTCGACGTGCAGGGTGTCCTCGGGCCAGTGGGCGGTGTGCTCCGCCAGGGCGTCGAGGAGCTGCCGGGGCCCGCAGGCGTAGATCTGGACGCCGTCCTCCGGTTCGGCGAGCAGCGCGGGGACGTCGAGCCGGGTGCCGTCGGAGCCGCAGTGCACGCTCAGGCGCGCGCCGTGGTCGCGGCGGGCCCGCTCGAGCAGCGGCATGGCCTCCGGGGAACGCCCGCAGTAGTGCAGGCGGTAGTCGGCGCCCGTCGCGCGCAGACGGTCGGCCATCGCGATGACGGGGGTGATGCCGATCCCCCCGGCGACCAGGACGTGACGCCGTGCCGTCGGGTCGAGCCGGAAGTGGTTGCGGGGGCCCCGCAGGGTCAGGGTGTCGCCGGGGGCGAGCCGCTCGTGGACGTGGCGGGAGCCTCCGCGGCCCTCGGGCTCGCGCAGCACGGCGATCCGGTAGCGCTGCCGGTCCTCCGGGTCGCCGCACAGGGAGTACTGGCGGGAGAGGCCGCCGAGGTCCAGGTCGACGTGCGCGCCGGGCGTCCAGGAGGGCAGCGGCTTCCCCGCGCCGTCGGCGAGCGTCACGACGACGACGTCGGCCGTCTCGCGCTCGATCGCCTCCACCGTCACGGTGCGGGTGATCCGGCGGGCCGCGGGCTCACCGATCCGCACCGGCCGGTGCCGGTCCAGGACCGACGGGTCGCTGCGCTCGGGGTTGGCCGCCGGGTCCCACCGGACCCACAGGTGCTCCGGGCCACGGAAGGAGGTGTTGGGCACGTAGGTGAACCGCTGCTCCGGGACGAGCTCCATGTGCGGCAGCCGCGTCGTCAACTCCTCCAGGAAGACCTGGAGTTCCATGCGGGCGAGGTTCTTGCCCATGCACTGGTGGCTGCCGTAGCCGAACGTGAGGTGGTCGCCCGCGTTCTCGCGCCGGATGTCGAAGGCGTCGGCGTCCTCGAAGTGCCGGTCGTCGCGGTTGGCGGAGGAGTTGACGATGAGCAGCTTGGCGCCCGCGGGAACCGCCATGCCGCCGATGGTGGCGTCCGCCGTGACCAGGCGGCGCCACGCGGCGACGGAGCCGGAGTGGCGCAGGCACTCCTCGACGGCGTTCGGGATCAGCGACGGGTCCGCGCAGATCTCCTCCCAGACCGAACGGTTCTCCAGGAGCAGCTTGACCGCGTTGGCCGCGGCGTTGGCCGTCGTCTCGTGGGCGGCGACGATGCCGGCCATCATGATCGAGTGGAGGTAGGAGTCGGTGATGACCTCCGGCTGCTCCCGCTGGGCGCGGATGCTGTACGGCATCCAGCCCGGTCCGTCGGGGTTCTCGCGCAGCTTCTCCAGGACGGTGCCGGCGAACTGCCAGAACCTGCCGACCGATTCGGCGACGGCGACCTGCTCCTCGGGTGAGGGCCTGCCCCAGGTGTTGACCGTGTGGGCGATGGAGTACTCGCGCAGGGTCGCCATGTCCTCCTCGGGGACCCCGAGGAAGTGCAGGGCGACGGTCAGCGGCACCTCCCACAGCATCTCCTCGACCAGGTCCGCCTTCCCGGAGTCGACGACGCGGTCGACGTACTCCCGGGCCAGCCGCCGCACCATCGGTTCGTGGTGGGCGAGTTCGGCGGGCGTGAACGGGTCCATCAGCAGCCGCCGGCGCGGCATGTGCTCGGGCTCGTCCTCGTTCACGAGGGTCCGCCGCATCGCGTAGCCGTAGCGGGCGAGCGTGGCGGTCGCCTCGTCGGAGACCGGGGTGATCTTCTCCAGGGCGATGGACGGCGAGAAGAGGACGTTGTCCCGGAAGACGGCCTTGACGTCGTCGTACCGCGTCACGACCCAGTACCCGAGGGCCGGGCTGTAGAAGACCGGCTCCTCCTGTCGCGACCAGCGCACGGCCTCCGGCGGATCCTGTTGGTAGGCGTCGCCGAACGGGTCGAACGCGGCGGCGCGGGCGGAGACGGGGCAGCCGCGGGGGTCGGTGGCCGTCCCGTCGGCCGCGGATTCCGCCTCGGCGGGCGCCACCAGGCCGGTCATCGGACACGATCCTGCGTTCATGGAATCGCCTCAACATTCACGACCTGGCCTTTTACCAATAATGAACAGGTCGTCTCGGTTATGGAACGCAGCGCACAGTATGAGGCGGCCCGGACGGCGTCAAGGGTTGTGCGGGAGGACGTGCGTGCGGGGGGTGTCCCGAGGGGTATCCCTCACGCGGGGGAAAACCGCAGGCCGGAGACCGGACGGGCGCAAGGGCGGCCGGGGTGCCGAGGTTCCGGCGTTCGACCGGCGGTGCGCCGGGTGGGGCCGGAGAACCGGGTCGCAGGGGTGAGGGGCGGGGTGCCGGGGCGGAGCCGGAGCCGCCCGTG
>NZ_JACADT010000236.1:0-7070 GCF_013421635.1 Streptomyces sp. UH6
CGGCGCAGCGCTCGATCACCTGGGCCGGCGACGGTCTGGCGGCGGGATCCTTCGCCACGCACGCCTGCACCAGCGCCGCGAGGCCCTCCTCGACGCCCGCGAGGTCGATCGGCTCGTAGACCGCGCGGTAGCCGACGCTCGCCGCGGGTCCGGTACCGAAGGGCGGCCGCCCGGTGGCCGCGTACGCGATCGTGGCCCCGAGGGCGAAGACGTCGGCGGCGGGCCCGACCTCGTTACGCATCAGCACCTCGGGCGCGGTGAAGCCCGGCGTCCCGGGGCCCGACGCCCCGTCCTCGGTGACGGCGGTCTGCTCCGCGCCGCGCGCGATGCCGAAGTCGATCAGCTGCGGGCCCCGCTGGGACAGGATCACGTTCTGCGGCTTCAGGTCCCGGTGCGTGACCCCGCACGCGTGCACCGCCGCCAGCCCCTCGGCCAGCGCGGCGAAGAGGCCCCGGCAGGTCTCCGCGGGCAGCGGTCCCCGCTCGGCGACGGCCGCGCTCAGCGTGGGGCCCTGGACGTACTCCGTCGCCAGCCAGTACGGCGCCTCGTCCAGGGAGGCGTCGATCAGGTTGGCCGTGTAGGCGCTGCGGACCGCCCGGGCCGTCTCGACCTCACGCCGGAAGCGCAGCAGCGCCTCGGGATGCCCGGTGATCTCCTCCCGCACGACCTTGAGGGCCACCAGGCGGCCACCCGGCGACCTGCCGAGGTACACCTGGCCCATGCCTCCCGCCCCCAGCCGGGCATGAAGGACGTAAGGGCCCAGTGCCGTCGGGTCGTTCACCCTCAACTCGTCCACGGACAAGACAGTGCCACAGACGGCCCGGCGATGCGGAGGGGACGGACATCCCGCGGAGCCGTGCGCCCCCTGCCTCCCTGGACACCGCCCGTGCCCCGCACCGAACGCCCCCGGGGCCGCCGCGTCCGCGCCGCGCCGCACACCCCCGTGCCCGTCACCGCCGGCCGGAACGCGTCGCGCCCGGCACGGCCGAGCGGGGCACGCGCCGGTGCCCCACCCGTGCGCCGCGCCGACCCGAGCGGTCTCGATCATTGCCCATCGCGCCTGACCGTGATACACAAAGTGATCATATGATTACTGGCCGTCAGAACGGGGCGACTTTTACCGCATCCCGTCGCCCCGGCCTCATAACAGCCACACAAAACCAGCCACGCAATGACGCCAAGTCGACATGACAGCACGTCATCGTCGGCGACAATGAGGCCTGTCCTCCGCAACCCGGCGGAGGCCACGCGGAACTACCCAACAGGGGCGGTGAGTTACATGCTTCTTGCAGCTGACGAGGGAGACATCACCACCATCATCGGCGGGATCGCTCCGGACTGGGGCCCCTTCGGCAGCCTGGGCGGCGAGGCGAAGGTGATGATCGAAGTGGTCATGGCCATCGCCATCCTGCTCTGCCTCGGCATCGCCATCTGGGGCGCCGCCAAGCAGCGCATCGGCGCCACCGCACTGCGCGACACGTTCAGCGCGGAACAGGGCAAGGGCCTCATCATCGCCGGCCTCACCGGCGTCTTCATCATCGGCTCACTCGGCACGCTGTTCACCATCGTCTACGGCATGGCCGTCTAGCCGGGCCCGGACCACCCCGCGCACGGCACCCCGTCCAGTCCCGGCCGGAGCGCCCCCGGATGCTTCCGAGACCCCCACATGTCCGCTGTCCCACCGGCTGAGGATGCGTCACCCTGATGTCCAGTCACCACACCGCGCCCGATCGGGGTCCAGGAGGACTACCGTCGTACCTTGGCACGTTCCAGTACGACGAACTCCCGTACGGCGCGACCGAAGGGGCGAACGGCGCATGAGTCTCGGGGACGACTACGGCGACGGTCAGACGCGCACCCGCATGCCGGAGCGGAACGAGCTGCCGCCGCGCAGGGGGCGTGGCGGCGGCAGGTCCTCACGCGGCCTGGTGACGGGCGTGGGCGTGATCGTCCTGCTCATCGCCGCGATCGCCTTCGCCAACCGTGACAGCGACGACACCGCCGGCGGCGACAACGCCCCCGCCACGTCCCCGACCGCCCCCACGGGCGAGCGACCGGTCGCCTCGGGGTTCGCCCACGACGAGCAGGGCGCCCAGAGCGCGGCGGCGAACTACGCGGTCACCCTGGTGTCGGCGGACATCCTCAAGCCCGCCCAGCGGGCGGAAATCGTCCAGCGGCTCTTCGTGGCCGAGAAGCAGGAAGCGCTCGCGGCGAAGTTCGACGCGGCCTACGACGTCACGTTCCTCGAACAGGTCGGGCTCGACGAGAACGGCAATCCCGCTCCGGGACAGACCTACATCTCCCGCACCGTGCCCGTCGGAACCAAGGTGACCGACCACCAGGGTGACCGGGCCACCGTCGAGGTCTGGTGCACAGGCGTGTTCGGCACGGCCGGCGACAGCTCGGTCAACCCTGTCACCAACGACTGGTTCACCATGGAACTCGGGCTGCGCTGGGCCGAAGACGACTGGAAGGTCGAAAGCTTCGCCCAGAAGGAGGGTCCCGCCCCCGTCAACTCCGACAACAAGGTCGCCACCGCCGAGCAGATCTCGAAGGCCGTGGACGAATTCGGAGGGTTCACCTATGCCCGGTAGCTCTCGACGCGTGCTCACCCTCACCGGCGTCATGGCCCCCCTCCATCTGTTCACGTCCCGTGCCGTGGCCGCGCCTTCGCCCACTCCGGCAGAGGACAACTGCGACCTGATCGTCGGCCCCGCCAAGGACTATTGCGAACGCGGCGAGGGCGGCGGCAGCGGTGGCGGCGTGGGCCCAAACAGCGTGCCCGGCGACCCCACCACCGCCCTGGACCCCCTCGCCTCCCTCGCAAGGGGCTTCGCCGACGCCGCCTCCTGGACCGTCACCAAGCTCAGCGAGCTCGTCCAGGAGACGGCCACCGTCGACTTCACCAACCCGCAGTTCCTCAAGCAGTACGCCGTCGTCTTCGCCGCCTCGACCATCCTCACGCTGGTCCTGTGGCTGCTCGCCGTGGCCAAGCGCGCGGTCCGCGGCGTCCCGCTGTCCACCGCGCTCGGCGAAGCCGTCGGCTTCCTCTGGCTGACCGTGCTCGCCAGCGCGTTCACCCCGCTGATCCTCTACACCGTGGTCTCCGCGACCGACGGCGTCACCGACGTCCTGGCCGGTGCCACCGGCGACCAGACCGACGCCTTCTTCGGCACCTTCTCCGACGCCCTCAAGAAGGGCGACGACATGGGCGGCGGCCCGATCATGCTGATCCTGGTCTCCCTGGTCTCCATCGTCGCCGCCGGTCTCCTCTACTTGGAGCTCTACCTCCGCGCCGTCCTGCTCTACGTCGGCGCGCTGCTCGGCGTCGTCGTCTACGCGGGCCTCGTCGACAAGAACCTGTGGGGCCACGTCCGCCGCTGGGCCGGCATCATGATCGCCGTCATCATGGTGAAGCCCGTCATCGTGATCGTCCTCGGCCTGGCCGGAGCGCTCGCCGGCGACGACGGTCCCGACGAGCTGGCCGCGATCGTCTCCGGCCTGGCGATCATCCTGCTGGCCATCTTCGCCAGCGCGATGATCTACCGCTTCGTCCCCGGTTTCGGCGACGAGATCGCCAACAGCCGCAACAACCGCCTGATGCAGGGCGCCGAGAGCAAGGCCGCCGCGGTGATCAGCTCCCCGGCCACCCTGGTCGCCCAGGGCATCAAGACGCACTCCAGCCGCGCCGACAACGGCGGCGGCGCGCCGCGCCCCGCCAACCAGGTCTCCGGCGGCGTCGCCGCCCACGGGTCCCGCGGCGGGGCCGCGGCCACCGCCCCCGCTCCCCGCCCGGCGAGTCCCACCGCCCCGGCGGGCAGCCCCCACGCCTCTGACAGCCGCACCAACCGCACAGGAGGTGAAGCGCGTTGACGACCCACGCACAGGTCCCCCACCCGGTCGCGCCCCGCCGTACGTATCTGATCGGCCGCGCCCGCCCCAACGCGATCATCGGCCGCAACCGGGAGACCGGCGAGATCGCCCTGATCATCGCCGGGGCCTTCCTCGGCATGATGTGCGGTCTGCTGGTTCCGCTGCTCACCCTGCGGATCGTCCTGCTGGCCGGCTTCCCCATGCTGTCGATCGCCGCGGTGTACGTGCCGTACAAGGGCCGCACGATCTACAAGTGGTTCGAGATCAACCGCAGCTACAAGCGCACGGTCCGCGGCCCCAACGCCGTCTACCGCTCCGCCGCCATGGAGGCGGGCACCCGGCTCGACGGGCGTCAGGTCGAGGTCGGCCCGCCCCCCGGCATCGGCCGCATCACCTGGCTGTCCGCGCCCTTCGGTCCCGACGAGATCGCCGTACTGCTGCACGCCGACCGGCGCACCGTCACCGCCGCCATCGAGATCGAGGGCCCCGGCGTGGGCCTGCGCGACAGCGAGGACCAGGAGGCCCTGGTCGACCGCTTCGGCACCCTGCTGAAGCACGTCGCCAACGGCGACGGGTTCGTCACCCGCCTCCAGATGCTGGCCCGCACCCTGCCCGCCGACCCCGACGCGCACGCCAAGGACGTCGCGATGCGCGGTGACGAGCGGTCCCCGCAGTGGCTGCGCCGCTCCTACGACCAGCTCCAGTCCATGGTCTCCACCAGCAGCGAGCAGCACCGCGCCTACCTGGTCGCCTGTATGCACTACAGCCGCGAACTGGCGGCCGAGGCGCACGCCATGGCCCGCGCGGCCCGCCGCGGGCCCGGCCGCAAGCTGGACAAGGACGGCGGCCTCGCCGTCGTGATGGCCAGGGAGCTGACCGACATCTGCTCGCGCCTCCAGGAGGCCGACATCCGGGTCCGCCAGCCGCTCGGCCAGGCCCGCCTGTCGTCGCTGATCCACTCCATGTACGACCCGGACCACCCGATCGACCACATCCAGGCGATGTCCAAGCGCAACGCCTGGCCGGCCGAGCTGGACGCCCGCGAGCCCAACTACCTCCAGGCGAAGACCCGCGAGTCCTCCACCCGCGACCCCTGGTGCCACGCCACCGCCTGGGTCAAGGAGTGGCCGATGACCCCGGTCGGCGTCAACTTCCTCGCCCCGCTCCTGGTCCACACCCCCGACGTGATCCGCACGGTCGCCGTCACCATGGACCTCGAGCCCACCGAGGTCGCCATCGAGCGGATGCTGACCGAGAAGACCAACGACGAGGCCGAGGCCAGCCGCGCCGCCAAGATGAACCGCACCGTCGACCCCCGCGACATGGCCGCCCACTCCCGCCTCGACCAGCGCGGCGAGGACCTCGCCAGCGGCGCCGCGGGCGTCAACCTGGTCGGCTGGATCACCGTCTCCTCCCGCAGCCCCGAGGCGCTCGCCCGGGACAAGCGCACCATCCGCGCGTCGGCCGGCAAGTCGTACCTCAAGCTCGAGTGGTGCGACCGCGAGCACCACCGCGCCTTCGTCAACACGCTGCCATTCGCGACCGGAATCCGAAGGTAGGGGCTGATGCTCTGATGCGGGACCCGCTGTCCGTCCTCACGGAAGCCTTCACGTCGTTCCTGTTCGGCAAGGTGGAGACGACCCGTCTGCCGGTGCGCACCTCCACCGGCCAGGCGCAGGCCGTCTACCTGCCCACCGCCGCGCCCGGACTCGGCGACTCCGGTGTGATCATCGGCCGCGAGGTGTACTCCGGCAAGGGCTACATCTACGACCCGTTCCAGCTCTACGGCCAGCAGCTGCCCGCCCCGCACTGGCTGGTGCTGGGCGAGTCCGGCAACGGCAAGTCCGCGCTGGAGAAGACCTACGTCCTGCGCCAGCTCCGCTTCCGCGACCGTCAGGTCGTCGTCCTGGACGCCCAGGGCGAGGACGGCGTCGGCGAATGGAACCTGGTCGCCCAGGAACTCGGCATAACCCCCATCCGCCTGGACCCGACCGCCGCCCTCGACCACGGCATCCGCCTCAACCCGCTGGACCCGGCGATCACCTCGACCGGCCAGCTGGCGCTGCTGCGCACCATCATCGAGGTGGCCATGGGCCACGGCCTCGACGAGCGCGCCGGCTTCGCCCTCAAGGTGGCCCACGCCTACGTCAACGCCACCATCACGGCCCGCCAGCCGGTGCTCACCGACATCGTCGAGCAGCTCCGCCATCCCAAGCCGGAGTCCGCGGAGGCGATGAACGTCGCCCTGGAGGACGTCCGCGCGTGGGGCCTGGACGTGGCGCTGGTCCTCGACCGCCTGGTCGACGGCGACCTGCGCGGCATGTTCGACGGCCCCACCACGGTCGGCATCGACCTGGACGCGCCACTGATCGTCTTCGACCTCTCGCACATCGACCGCAACTCGATCGCGATGCCGATCCTGATGGCGATCGTCGGCGTGTGGCTGGAGCACACCTGGATCCGGCCCGACCGCAAGAAGCGCATCTTCCTGGTGGAAGAGGCCTGGCACATCATCAACAGCCCGTTCGTGGCGCAGCTCTTCCAGCGCCTGCTGAAGTTCGGCCGCCGCCTCGGCCTGTCCTTCGTCGCCGTGGTCCACCACCTCTCCGACGTGGTGGACGGCGCCGCCGCCAAGGAGGCCGCGGCGATCCTGAAGATGGCCTCCACGCGCACCATCTACGCCCAGAAGGCCGACGAGGCCCGCGCCACCGGCCGTGTGCTGGGCCTGCCCCGGTGGGCGGTCGAGATCATCCCCACCCTGACGCCCGGCATCGCGGTGTGGGACGTCAACGGCAACGTCCAGGTGGTCAAGCACCTGGTGACCGAGAGCGAACGCCCGCTGGTCTTCACCGACCGCGCCATGACCGAGTCGGCCAGCGACCTGGCCGAGGAGGAGCTGTCCGAGGCCCTGCGAGCGGCGGAACTGGAAGCGGAGGAGAGGGCGACCGCCTTTATGCAGCACCAGTACCCCGAGTCCAAGTCGTCGGTGGCCTGACGGTGCCGCCCGAGGAGAAGCGCAACGCCACGCCGGGCGGCCGGGGCGGGCCGGGCGGTCAGGGCGGCGTCCCGGACGGGCTGCTGGTCGGTCTGCTCGCCTTCCTGCTCGGCCTCACCCTGCTGGTGTGGACGGCGACCGGCCTGGCCGCCCTGTTCGCCCACGGGGCCTGGCCGGACGCGGTCACCTTCACGCGCAGCCC
>NZ_JACADT010000237.1:0-7062 GCF_013421635.1 Streptomyces sp. UH6
CACGCGGGTCCGGCCACTCACGGGTGCTCGCCCGCGTGCGACCGCCCGTGCCCGCGTCCGGCCGCCGGGAATGCGGCGGCCGGGCGGGCGGTTGGTGCTCTGGAGAACCGTCGTGAACCCCTGGAGTGCCCCGTGCGTGTGGAAATCTGGTCCGACATAGCCTGCCCCTGGTGCTATGTCGGCAAGGCCCGTTTCGAGAAGGCGCTGGCGGCGTTCGCCCACCGGGACGACGTCGAGGTCGTGCACCGGTCGTTCGAGCTGGACCCGGGGCGCGCCAAGGGCGACGTGGAGCCGGTGCTCGGGCTGCTGGCGAAGAAGTACGGGATGAGCGAGGAGCAGGCGCGGGCGGGCGAGGCGAACCTGGCCACCCAGGCGGCCGGGGAGGGCCTGCCGTACCGGGCCGAGGGCCGGGACCACGGCGGCACGTTCGACCTGCACCGGCTGCTGCAGCTGGCGAAGGAGCGCGGACGCCAGGCCGAGCTGCTGGACCTCTTCTACCGGGCCAACTTCGCCGAGGAGCGGTCCGTCTTCGCCGACGCCGACGAGTACCTGGTCGAGCTCGCCGTGGAGGCCGGGCTGGCGGAGGACGAGGTGCGCACGGTGCTGGGGGACCCGGCGGCCTTCGCGGACGAGGTGCGGGCGGACGAGCGGGAGGCGGCGGAACTCGGCGTGTCCGGGGTGCCGTTCTTCGTCATCGACCGCAGGTACGGGGTGTCCGGCGCGCAGCCGGCGGAGCTGTTCTCCCAGGCCCTGACCCAGGCGTGGGGCGAGCGGTCGCCGCTGACGGTCCTCTCCGACGGGGACGCCTGCGGCCCCGAGGGCTGCGAGGTCCCCGCCCGCTGACGCGCGCGGCGGCCCGGGGAGGACGCCCTGCGGACGGGCCAGGACGCCACGTGGTCGGGACAGGACGCCCCGTGGACGGGACACGGACCGTGGCGGCATCGTGGGTCCATGCCGAACCTCGACGATGCCGCCGCGTCCGAATTCCGTCCCGGGAACCTCTTCCTGAACACCGCCGCCGTCGGGCTGCTGCCGGCCCGTTCCACGGCCGCCGTCCGCGCCGCCCTGGAGGACGCCGCGACCGGCCGTCCCGCCGACATCTTCGGACCGGTGGAGCAGGCGCGCGCCTCCTACGCCCGGCTCATGGGCGTCTCCCCCGGCCGGGTGGCGGTCGGCACCTCGGTGGCCGCCTACTCCGGCCTGATCGCCGCCTCGCTCCCCGCGGGCGCCGAAGTGCTCACCGCGGAAGGCGACTTCAGCTCGCTGGTCAACCCGTTCCATGTGCGCGGCGACCTGTCGGTGCGCGCCGTCGCGCTGGAGAAGATCCCGGAGGCGATCGGTCCGGGGACCGCGATGGTGGTCGTCAGCGCGGTCCAGTCCGCCGACGGCCGGCTGGTCGACCTGCCGGCGCTGCGCGCGGCCGCCGCGGCGCACGGCGCCAGGATCTGTCTGGACGTCTCCCAGGCGGCCGGCTGGCTCCCGCTGGACGCCGGGGAGTACGACTTCACCGTCACCGTCACCCACAAGTGGCTGTGCTCCCTGTTCGGCCTGGCGTTCCTGACCGTCCCGGAGGACTTCGGCGGGCTGCGTCCGCTGTCGGCCGGCTGGGTGGCGGGCGAGGAGCCGTGGGCGAGCTGTTACGGGCCGATCGGTGAACTGGCCCGCAGCGCGCGGAGGTTCGACGAACCGCAGAGCATGGCCCCGGTCGCCGCCGCGCGTTCGCTGGCGCTCTTCGAGGAGCTCGGGGTGGAGGCGGTCCACCGCCACGACCTGGCGCTGGCCGACCGCTTCCGCGAGGGGCTGGCGCGGCTGGGGCACGAGCCGCTGCCCTCGCCGGGCTCGCCGATCGTGTCGGTGCCGGGGCTGGGCGGAAGGCAGCCCGGACTGTCCGCGGCCGGGATCGAGCTCTCCGACCGTGCGGGCAGTCTGCGGGCCGCCTTCCACCTCTACAACAGCCCCGCGGACGTCGACCGTCTGCTCGACGTCCTGGCGCGCTGAGCGAGCGGGCCGCCCGGCGCGCCGGTGTTCAGCGCGCCGGCGCTCAGCGCACCGGGGTGAAGTCGCGGGCCCCGAGGAAGCCGGGGCGCCGCACCGGTGCGGCGAACGGCTCGACGGCCGCGTTCTCCACGCTGTTGAACACGATGAAGACGTTGCTGCGCGGGAACGGCGTGATGTTGTCGCCGGACCCGTGCATGCAGTTGCAGTCGAACCAGGTCGCCGAGCCGGCCTTGCCCGTGAAGAGCTTGATGCCGTGCTGTCCGGCGAGGGCGGTGAGCGCCTCGTCGGACGGCGTGCCGGCGTCCTGCATCTGCAGCGACTTCTTGTAGTTGTCCTTCGGGGTGGCGCCCGCGCAGCCGAGGAAGGTCTTGTGCGACCCCGGCATGATCATCAGGCCGCCGTTGGTGTCGAAGTTCTCGGTGAGGGCGATCGACACCGACACGGTCCGCATGTTCGGCAGGCCGTCCTCGGCGTGCCAGGTCTCGAAGTCCGAGTGCCAGTAGAAACCGGAGGCGCCGAAGCCGGGCTTGACGTTGATCCGGGACTGGTGGACGTAGACGTCCGAGCCGAGGATCTGCCGGGCGCGGCCCACGACCCGCTCGTCGGCGACCAGGTTGGCGAAGAGCTCGCTGATCCGGTGCACCTCGAAGACGGACCGGATCTCCTGTGTCCGGGGCTCGACGATCGAGCGCTCGTCGGCGCGGATCTCCGGGTCGCCCACCAGCCGTTCCAGCTCGCGCCGGTAGACCTGGACCTCCTCGGGGGTGATCAGCTGGTCGACCGCCAGGAAGCCGTCGCGCTCGAAGGCCCCGAGGTCCTGCGGCGGGATCGGGCCGGGCGCGTCGGGGGCGCCCCAGACGACGGGGTCCTGACGGGGCACCATCGCCTCCCGGGCCCCTCGGGTGGGGTACAGGTCGGTGAGGCCGTTGCCGGCGGGTGCGGTCGTCGCGGTGGACACGGTGCTCAGACCTCCTCGGTGATCAGCGGGTAGACGCCGTTCTCGTCGTGGTCCTCCCGTCCGGTGACGGGCGGGTTGAAGACGCAGATGCAGCGGAAGTCCGTCCTGGGCCGCATGGTGTGCTTCTCGTGGCCGTCGAGGAGGTACATGGTCCCGGGCGTGATCAGGTACGTCTCACCGGTGGTCTCGTCGGTGAGCTCCGCCTCGCCCTCGGTGCAGACGACGGCCTCGATGTGGTTCGCGTACCACATGGTCGTCTCGCTGCCCGCGTAGAGGATCGTCTCGTGCACGGAGAAGCCGACGCCCTCCTTGGCCAGGACGATGCGCTTGCTCTCCCAGGTACCGGTGGCGGCCTTCACATGCCGGTCGGTGCCCTCGATCTCCTTGAAGGATCGGACTATCACGGTGTTGTGCTCACCTCTCTGGTGATCGTTCGGCGGTCGTGCGGGGTGGTGCGACGGCGCGTCACGCCGTCTCGCGCACGGCCCGGTCGAGGACCCGCAGGCCCTCGTCCAGCTCGTCGGGCGTGATCGTCAGCGCGGGGAGCAGCTTGACGACCTCGCTCTCCGGGCCGGAGGTCTCGATGAGCAGGCCGTGGTCGAAGGCGCGGCGCGCCACCCGGCCGGCCCGCTCCTTGTCGTGGAACTCCAGGCCCCACACCAGGCCACGGCCCCGGTACTCCTTGACGTGGGGGCGGTTCTCGGCGGTGATCTGGGCCAGCGCCTGGTCGATCTGGAGGCCGCGGGCCAGGGTCTGCTTCTCCAGCGCGTCGCCCTCGGACCAGTAGGCCTCCAGGGCGGCGGTGGCGGTGACGAAGGCCGGGTTGTTGCCGCGGAAGGTGCCGTTGTGCTCGCCCGGCTCCCACACGTCCAGCTCGCCCTTGAACAGGCAGAGCGACATCGGCAGGCCGTAGCCGCTGATGGACTTGGAGACGGTGACGATGTCCGGGGTGATGCCCGCCTCCTCGAAGGAGAAGAAGGCGCCGGTACGGCCGCAGCCCATCTGGATGTCGTCGACGATCAGCAGCATGTCCTGCCGCTCGCACAGATCGGCGAGCGCGCGCAGCCACTCGGGGCGGGCGACGTTGATGCCGCCCTCGCCCTGCACGGTCTCCACGATCACGGCGGCGGGCTTGTTGAGGCCGGACCCCTGGTCCTCCAGGAGCCGCTCGAACCAGAGGAAGTCGGGGACCTTGCCCTCGAAGTAGTTGTCGAACGGCATCGGCGTGCCGTGCACCAGCGGGATGCCGGCGCCGGCCCGCTTGAACGCGTTGCCGGTGACGGCGAGCGAGCCGAGCGACATGCCGTGGAAGGCGTTGGTGAAGGAGACGATCGCCTCGCGGCCCTTCACCTTGCGGGCCAGCTTGAGGGCCGACTCGACGGCGTTGGTACCGGTCGGGCCCGGGAACATGACCTTGTACGGCAGGTGGCGGGGCTGGAGCACCAGGCGGTGGAAGGTCTCCAGGAAGGCGCGTTTGGCCGTCGTCGACATGTCCAGGCCGTGGGTGACCCCGTCGCGCTCCAGGTAGTCGAGCAGGGCCCGCTTGAGCACCGGGTTGTTGTGGCCGTAGTTCAGCGAACCGGCACCCGCGAAGAAGTCCAGATAGGCCCGGCCCTCCTCGTCGTACATGTGACTGCCCTGGGCGCGGTCGAAGACGGTGGGCCAGGCGCGGCAGTAGCTGCGGACCTCGGACTCCAGGGACTCGAAGACGGTCAGGTCGGGCTGGGTGACGGTCACGGGGTGCGACTCCTCGTGGGACGAAGGAAGGGGGAAGGGCTCGGGGCGTTGCCGCGCTGCGACGGCAGGGGGTCCGGGGCGCGTGGGCGGTCTCCGGTGCGTGTCCCCGGGGCTCACAGCGGGGCGATGCGGTGCAGCACCTCGGGGGCGTGGGCCTCGCCCTCGGCGGGGAACCGCTCCGCGGCGAACAGGACCTCGCGCGTCAGGTCGGCGCCGTGGCGGGCGGCGAAGGAGGCGAAGAGGCGCTCGGACGCCCGGTTGCCGGGGGTGACGGTGGTCTCGACGGTGTCCACGCCGAGTTCGCTGTCGCGGTCGACCCGGGCCACCAGCTCGTCGAGCATCCGGCCGGCCAGCCCGTGGCCGCGGTACCGCTCGTCGACGGCCACCTGCCACACCAGCAGGACCCGCGGGTCCTCGGGGCGGAGGAATCCGGTCACGAAGCCGGCGACCCGGCCGTCCTCGGTGCGGGCCACCGCCGAGGTCGAGGCGAAGTCGCGGCACCACAGCAGGTAGCTGTAGGAGGAGTTGAGGTCGAGCGTCCGGGAGTCACGGGCGATGCGCCACAGGGCGGCGCCGTCGGCCACGTTCGGGCGGTCGACGCGGAATCCGTCACGGAATCCGCCGGACAATTCCGGTGAGGCCGTCTTCGTCGTTGCCTGCGTCGTCTTCATCGTCGTCTGCGTCGTCGTCTGCGTCGTCGTCTGCGTCGTCTGCGTCGGGGCTGCTTGAAGGGCAGTCATGCGAATTGAACTTACCCAGCAGAAATAAGAAATGCATTCCCCCGCAGGGTTACGTGTCCGGACGAGCTGTGGTATCAGGCGGGCGTGAAGCGGGGCGAGGCAGGAGGCCGTTTTGCGTCATTCATGCCGGATCAATACGACAAAACGGACGCGGTGTGAGCCTGATTACATTGGCGTAACACTGCGCCGACACCCTCGGAAGACCCTCTCGATCTTCGCGGGATCTTGACGTTTGGTCCGCCGCTCCATGGGCATGAGCGAATAGGGAACGAGCGGTGCATCAGCCTTTCAATTCCACTATCCATTTCCCGGGGAAACGCTTTCGTGTTTCCCCGGATTTCACGTCACCGTCCTGGAGGGAGGTCCGGCCAGCGCGGGTCCCTTCCGCTGAGGCCGATCGCCCGGTCCACCAGCGGCGCCTCCTGCGGGACGGGGACGACGGGGCCGAAGACGGCGGCACGTTCCTCCTCCGGACCCTGCGCGGTCTCGGCGAGGAAGGCGTACGCCGACGCGAGCGCCGCGGGATCCGGGCGGTACTCCTGGCCGGTCGCCCGGGCCAGGTCCCAGCCGTGGACGACGAGTTCGTCGGTCGCCACCGCGCCGGCGGCGGCCCCCGGCAGCTCGACCCCGCCGGCCCGGGTCGTCCCCTGCCACGCGGACGGCTCGCGCCAGGCCTCGGCGAGTTCGCCGAGCACCTCGGGCAGCCGGTCGCGCCAGCCCGGCCGCAGCTCGGGGAGGGCGGTGTCCGGCGAGGTGTCGGTGGTGGGGCCGAACCGCTTGCGGGCGGCGTCCCGGAAGGCCGCGGACAGCCCTTCCAGGTGGGCCAGCAGGTGGCGCACCGCGTAGTCCGGGCAGGGGGTGGGGCGGTTGAGGGCGGTGTCGTCCACGCCTCGCGCCAGCCGCGCCAGCTCGTGCGCCTGGGGTCCGAGGTCGAGCGGTGCGCCGGTCATCGGGAGCCTCCGGTGAGGTGTGCCGTGGTGGGGTGTGCCGTCGCGGGGGAACGTGCCGCGCTCCTGCCCGGGCGGATCCCGCCGGAGGGGGGAATCCACCGTTCTCCCCCGGATCCCACCCGTCCGGCCCCGGTAAGGGAACGGTAAAAGCGTCCCGCTCGTTCTCCCTCACATGACCGCTATGACACCTGGCTCGAACATCCCGCTCAGCCCCGCCCGTGTGACGGTCGAGGTCGCCGCACCGGTGCGGCTGGACGTCTCGGGCCTGATGCTCACCGCCGACGGCAAGGTGCGCTCCGACGACGACTTCATCTTCTACAACCAGCCGGCCGGACCGGGCGTGACCTACCGCTCGGGCGGCGGGGCGGCTCCCGACGCCATCACCGTGGACACCGCCGCGGTTCCCCCGGCCATCGAGAAGATCGTGGTCACGGCCAGCCCGGACGCGGCGGGCCAGACGTTCCAGGGCATCGAGCCCACCGCCACCGTCCGCGACGCCGCCGACGGCTCCGTCCTCGCCACCTTCACCCCGCCCTCCCTCGGCTCCGAGACGGCCCTGGTGGTGGTGGAGATCTACCGGCGCAACGGCGCCTGGAAGGCCCGCGCCGTGGGCCAGGGGTACGCCGACGGACTGGCCGGCATCGCCACCGACTTCGGAGTCTCCGTGGAGGAGCCCGCC
>NZ_JACADT010000238.1:0-7054 GCF_013421635.1 Streptomyces sp. UH6
GCGGGTGGCGGCCCTCGCGAGCGGGCGGGGCGGGTTACAGGAGGGCGACGAGGTGGACGAGGCCGTAGCAGGCGGCGGCGACCGCCGCCGCGGCCGGCATGGTGATGAACCAGCCCAGGACGATGTTCTTGGCCACCCCCCACCGCACCGCGTTGACCCGCTTGGTCGCACCGACACCCATGATCGCCGAGGTGATCACGTGCGTGGTCGAGATCGGCGCCTTGAAGATGAAGGCGGTCACGAACATGATCGACGCGCCCGTGGTCTCGGCGGCGAACCCCTGCGGCGGGTCCAGCTCGATGATCTTGCGTCCCAGCGTCCGCATGATGCGCCAGCCGCCCGCGTAGGTGCCCAGCGACAGCATCAGCGCGCACATGACCTTGACCCACACCGGGATCGCGTCGCCGTACTCCTCGACGTCGGCGATGACCAGGGCCATCACCACGATGCCCATGGTCTTCTGGGCGTCCTGCAGGCCGTGGCCCAGCGCCATGCCGGCCGCGGAGACGGTCTGGGCGATGCGGAAGCCGCGCTTGGCCTTGTGCGGGTTGGAGCGGCGGAAGATCCACATGATGGCCGTCATCACCAGGTAGCCGATGACCAGGCCCACCACGGGCGAGATGAACATCGGCAGCACGATCTTCTGCAGGACGCCGTCCCAGAAGACGGTGATCCCGCCGGCCAGGGCCGCGCCCACCATGCCGCCGAAGAGGGCGTGCGAGGAGGACGAGGGCAGGCCGAAGTACCAGGTGAGGAGGTTCCAGGCGATCGCGCCGACCAGCGCCGCGAAGAGGATGCCCATGCCCTTGGAGCCCTGGGGCGTCTCGATCAGACCCTCACTGACGGTCTTGGCGACGCCGGAGCCCAGGAAGGCGCCGAGCAGGTTCATCACGGCGGCCATCGCCAGCGCGGCCCGCGGCGTCAGCGCGCGGGTGGAGACCGAGGTGGCGATCGCGTTCGCGGAGTCGTGGAAGCCGTTGGTGTAGGTGAAGAAGAGCGCGACACCCACGGTCACGATCAGAGCAAAGGTGTCCATGTCAGGGTTCAGGACTCCTTGACCGAGATCGTCTCCACCGTGTTGGCCACGTGTTCGAAGGCGTCCGCGGCCTCCTCGAGGACGTCCACGACCTGCTTGAGCTTGAGCACCTCGATGGCGTCGTACTTGCCGTTGAAGAGCTGGGCCAGCAGCTTGCGGTGGATCTGGTCGGCCTGGTTCTCGAGGCGGTTGACCTCGATCCAGTACTCGGTGAGGTTCGACATGGTGCGCAGGTTGGGCATGGCCTCGGCGGTCAGCTCGGCCGCGCGCGCCAGCACCTCGATCTGCTGCTCGACGCCCTTGGGGAGTTCCTCGATGTTGTAGAGGACGACCAGGTCGACGGCCTCCTCCATGAAGTCCATGATGTCGTCGAGCGAGCCGGCGAGGGCGTAGATGTCCTCGCGGTCGAACGGCGTGATGAAGGACGAGTTCAGTTGGTGGAAGATCGCGTGGGTGGCGTCGTCGCCCGCGTGTTCCGCGGCCCGCATCCGCTCGGCGATCTCGCCCCGCGCGGACGGCTCCGCACCGAGCAGTTCCAGCAGGAGCTTGGAGCCCGTGACGATGTTGTCCGCGGAGGCGGAGAACATGTCGTAGAAGCTCGTCTCCCTGGGGGTCAGACGAAAGCGCACGTGGGGTCCTCGGAGGGTCTTCGAATCGGTCAGGGTGATGCTAGGCCCATCAGGTGGCCGCTGCTAATGGAGCGGCGTGCCGGAATCCAGTGTCGTTCATCCGCTCCGCTGCGGCCGTAACCCCATCTACCCACCGAACGCGAGTACCATATACCCGGCAGGGGTATGCATCTCGGGTGGACCGTCGGGGTCCGGCCGTGACATATGTGACACACGAGGCGAGGAGGCTGCCGGAGATGGCGACGACGCCGGAGGCCGGGCAGGCCGTGGAGGCCCCCGCCGAGGAGCACGGGGCCGAGGAGCGCGCGACGGGCGGGCACGGACAGCAGCCGGCCGCGGACGCCGCCGCGAACGGGCACCACTACGGCTATCACGCGCAGAAGGCCGAGCACCTGAAGCGCCTGCGGCGGATCGAGGGGCAGATCCGCGGTCTGCAGCGGATGGTCGAGGAGGACGTCTACTGCATCGACATACTCACGCAGGTCTCCGCCTCGACCAAGGGGCTGCAGTCGTTCGCGCTGCAGCTGCTGGAGGAGCACCTGAGGCACTGCGTGGCCGACGCGGCGGTCAAGGGCGGCGACGAGATCGACGCCAAGGTCGAGGAGGCCACCAAGGCCATCGCCCGGATGCTGCGCACCTGACGGCCCGCTGCGCGCCCGGCGGCCTGTGCCGCGCGCCCGGCGGCCCCGGCCGGGCCGGGGGCGGTCATCGGCATCAGCGGTGCTCAGCGCGCGGCGCGGCGGTCCTCCCTGACGCGGAGGATCTCGTCGATGCTCGCCTGGCTGAGCCGGTCGACGTTCGCCGAGGACGCGGCGATCATCAGGTCGCCGCAGATCTCTATCTCGGCGAGAGCGATCGGGTCCTGGACCTGTCCCGGTGCGCCGAGCGGAGCCACGCTGATCACCTCTCCTTCTGCCGGAGCCCGTACGGGCTTCCCAGAGTAAGGAGCGGCGGCGGTCGGCGCATGGCACGGACGGGCTAGTCCGGTGGGCCCAGAAGGTCCGGAGGGGTCCGCGCCGGTGCGGCGCGGACCCCGTGGCCTCGCGGTGGCACCGCCATGCAGCACCGCGAGGAGCTTGCGAGGAGCTCCGGGGAGCTCGTGAGGGCCGCGGGATCAGCCGAAGCGGCCCGAGATGTAGTCCTCGGTGTCCTGCACCGACGGGTTGGAGAAGATCCGCTCGGTCTCGTCGATCTCGATCAGCTTGCCGGGCCGGCCGATCGCCTCCAGGTTGAAGAAGGCGGTGCGGTCCGAGACGCGGGCCGCCTGCTGCATGTTGTGGGTGACGATGACGATCGTGTACTGCTCCTTGAGCTCGCCGATCAGGTCCTCGATGGCGAGCGTGGAGATCGGGTCGAGGGCCGAGCAGGGCTCGTCCATCAGCAGGACCTTGGGCTGCACGGCGGTCGCCCGCGCGATGCACAGGCGCTGCTGCTGGCCGCCGGAGAGGCCGGAGCCGGGCTTGTTCAGGCGGTCCTTGACCTCGTTCCAGAGGTTGGCGCCGCGCAGGGACTGCTCGACGACGCCGTCGAGCTCGGACTTCTTGTAGCTGCCGTTCAGCCGCAGGCCGGCCGCCACGTTGTCGTAGATCGACATGGTGGGGAACGGGTTGGGCCGCTGGAAGACCATGCCGACCTCCCGGCGCACCGACACGGGGTCGATCCCGGGGCCGTACAGGTCCTCGTCGTCCAGCATCACCTTGCCCTCGACGCGGCCGCCGGGGACGACCTCGTGCATGCGGTTCAGGGTGCGCAGGAACGTGGACTTGCCGCAGCCGGAGGGGCCGATGAAGGCGGTCACCGAGCGGGGTTCGATGGTCATCGAGATGTCCTCGATGGCCTTGTGGGCGCCGTAGAAGGCGGAGAGGCCGCTGACGTCGATTCGCTTGGCCATTTCAGTCACTTCCAGGAGTTTCAGCGGGGCGTCTTCCAGCGGGCGATGCCGCGGGCCACCAGGTTGAGGATCATCACGAAGGCGATCAGCGTCAGTGCCGCCGCCCAGGCGCGGTCGTAGGCCGCGGTCGAGCCGGCGCTGTTGATGTACTGCTGGTAGATGTAGAGCGGCAGCGACGCCTGCGCTCCCTCGAAGGGATTGGCGTTGATGAAGTTGTTGCCGAAGACCAGCAGCAGCACCGGGGCGCTCTCGCCCGCGATGCGGGCGATGGCGAGCATCACGCCGGTGGTGATGCCGCCGACCGCGGTCGGCAGGACGACCTTCAGGATGGTCCGCCACCTAGGCACACCCAGGGCGAGGGACGCCTCGCGCAGCTCGTTGGGGACGAGCTTGAGCATCTCCTCGGTGGAGCGGACGACGACCGGCAGCATCAGGATGGCCAGCGCCAGCGAGCCGGCGAAGCCGAACGGCTGGAGGTCGAGCATGAGCATCAGGCTCAGGATGAACAGGCCGGCCACGATGGACGGGATGCCGGTCATCACGTCGACGAAGAAGGTGACGGCCTTGGCGAGCGCGCCCCGGCCGTACTCCACCAGGTAGATCGCGGTGAGCACGCCGACCGGGGCGGCGATCAGGGTGGCGAGGCCCACCTGCTGCGCGGTGCCGAGGATGGCGTGGTAGATGCCGCCGCCGGGCTCGGCGTCGGCCACGACGCCCATGGAGTGGGTGAGGAAGTACCCGTCGAGGACCTTCACGCCGCGCACCGCGGTCTCCCAGACCAGGGAGAGCAGGGGAACGACGGCGAGCAGGAAGGCGACCCAGACCAGGCTGGTGGCGACGCGGTCCTTGGCCTGGCGGCGGCCCTCGACCTTGGCGGAGAGCGCGTAGGTGCCGAGGACGAACAGGACCGAGGCGATCAGCCCCCACTGGACGCGGCTGTGCAGGCCGAAGGCGAGACCGACGGCCACGGCGACGGCGACCGCGGTGACGGCGACGCCCCAGGGGGCCCACTTCGGCAGCCGGGCGCCCTGCAGGGAGACGGGCTTGAGGACGGCGGACGTGGTGCTCATGCGTTGGCCCCCGAGTACTCCTTGCGGCGGGCGATGATCATGCGCGCGGCGCCGTTGACCAGCAGGGTGATGACGAACAGGACGAGACCGGAGGCGATCAGCGCGTCACGGCCCTGCTCGTTCGCCTCGCCGAACTTGCTGGCGATGTTCTGGGCGAAGGTGCCGCCGCCCGGGTCGAGCAGGCTGGCCTGGATGTCGAAGGTGGGCGACAGGACGGTCGCCACGGCCATGGTCTCGCCGAGCGCGCGGCCGAGACCCAGCATCGAGGCGGAGATCACGCCGGAGCGGCCGAAGGGGAGCACCGACATGCGGATGACCTCCCAGCGCGTCGCGCCGAGGGCGAGCGCGGCCTCCTCGTGCGCCTTGGGCACCTGGCGGAAGACCTCGCGGCTCACGTTGGTGATGACCGGCAGGATCATGATCGCCAGCAGGATGCCGACGGTGAGCATGGAGCGGGCGGGGCCGCCCTGCCAGGAGAAGACGCCGGTCCAGCCCAGGTACTCGTCCAGCCAGCTGAAGAGGCCGTTCATGTGCGGGACGAGGACGAGCGCGCCCCACAGGCCGTAGACGATCGACGGCACGGCCGCGAGCAGGTCCACCACGTAGGCGATGGGGCCGCTGAGCCTGCGCGGAGCGTAGTGCGTCAGGAAGAGTGCGATGGCCACCGCGACCGGGACCGCGATGACCATGGCGATCACCGAGGACACCACGGTGCCGAAGGCGAGCACGGCGATGCCGAAGACCGGCTCGGTGCTGTTGGGGTCCCACTCGAAGGTGGTGAGGAAGTTGCCCTGGTCCTTGCTGATGGCGAGGGCGGCGCGGTAGCTCAGGAACACCGCGATCGCGGCCATCACGGCCAGCAGCAGGATGCCCGAGCCGCGGGAGAGGCCGAGGAAGACGCGGTCGCCCCGGCGGGTCGTGCCGCGGGCGGCGCGGGGAGCGCCGGGCGTCGGGGCGGGCTTCCGCTCCGGGCCCGGGGCGGAGGGCGCGGGGGTCGTGGCCGCGCCCGCGGAAGCGGTGTCGTCGTCGCCCGCGTGGGGCTTTCGTGTCGATATGTCCATCAGGATCTCCGGTCTGCGGGGCCGTGGCCCGCCCTGGTGGTGCTGGGCGGGCCCGCGGCTCCTGGCGGCGGTGCACCGGACGGAGCCCGGCCGGGGGCCGGGCTCGCGGGGGATCAGGCGAGGCCGTCGATGGTCTCGCGGACCTTGCCGATGATCTCGTCGGGGATCGGGGCGTAGCCGGCGTCGGCGAGCAGCGCCTGGCCGTCCTCGCTCGCGATGTAGTTCAGGAAGGCCTTGGTCGCCGGGAGCGTCTCGGGCTTGTTGCCCTTGTCGCAGACGATCTCGTAGGTGACCAGGACGATCGGGTAGGCGTTGTCGGCGGTGGTGCCGTAGTTCAGCTCCAGGGCCAGGTCCTTGCCGGTGCCCACGATCTTGGCGTCGGCGATGGCGTTGGAGGCGTTCTCCACGGTCGCGGCGACCGGGGCGGAGGCGCCGGTGGCGATGGAGACGGTGGTGCTGTCCTTGGCGTAGGAGAGCTCCATGTAGCCGATGGCGCCCTCGGTCTGCTTCACCTGCTGGGCCACGCCGCTGGAGCCGGAGGCCGCCTGGCCGCCCTTGGCCTGCCAGGACTTGCCGCCCTCGTACTTCCAGTCGTCCGGGGCCGCGGCGATCAGGTACTTGGTGAAGTTGTCCGTGGTGCCGGACTCGTCGGAGCGGTGGAAGGCCTGGATCTTGGTGGACGGCAGCTCGGCGTCCGGGTTCAGCTTCTTGATCGCCGCGTCGTCCCAGGTGGTGATCTTCGAGTCGAAGATCTTCGCCAGGGTCGGGGCGTCCAGGACCAGGCCGTCCACGCCGGGGAGGTTGTAGGAGACCGCGATCGGGCCGCCGACCATGGGCAGGTCGATCGCCTGGCCGTCCTTGCAGATCTTCTTGGACTCCTCGATCTCCTCCGGCTTGAGCGCGGAGTCGGAGCCGGCGAAGGCGACCTGGCCCTGGGTGAACGCGGTGATGCCGGCGCCGGAGCCGGAGCCCTTGTAGTTGATCTGGAGGGCACCCTGGCAGGCGGCGGAGAACTGCTTCACCCACGCGTCTATCGCGTTCTTCTGCGCGGAGGAGCCGTCCGCGAGGAGTTGGCCCTTGGCGTCGCCGCAGTCGATCGCGCCCGCCTTCGGGGTGGTGGTGCCGCCGGTGCCACCGGTCTCGCTCGTCGCGTCCGAGCCGCACGCCGTGAGGGCCAGGGCGCCGGAGACGGCGAGGGCGCCGAGGGTCAGGGCCCGCCGGGTCCGGCGCCGGGTCTTGCGCTGAAGCGTCACTTTTCGTGGATTCCTTCCGGGAGCCGCCGGGTGGTTGGTGTGCGGTGGCGGCGTGCGAAGTTTCGGGTGCCGGGGGGTGTCTTTGCGTCGGTTTCCCCGCCGTCGAGGTCGAAA
>NZ_JACADT010000239.1:0-7011 GCF_013421635.1 Streptomyces sp. UH6
GGCGTGTACCTGGAGCGCTACGGCGGCCTCGGAGTCGTCGAACTCTCGCAGGCGCCCCTCGGCGACACCCCCCGCGACCCGGACAGCGTGGCCGGGATCGCCGAGCGCGCCCTGCCCAGCGTGGTCACCCTGCACGTCCAGGGCTCCGGCCAGGCCGGCACCGGCACCGGCTTCGTGCTCGACGACCGCGGCCACATCCTGACCAACCACCACGTCGTGCAGGCCGCCGAGGACTCCGGCGACGGCCGCATCGTCGTCACCTTCAGCGGCGGCGAGACCGCCCGCGCCGAGCTGGTCGGCGGTGACTCCGGCTACGACCTGGCGGTGGTGCGGGTGAAGGGCGTGAAGGGCCTGAGCCCCATGCCGCTGGGCAACTCCGACGACGTCCGCGTCGGTGACCCGGTGGTGGCCATCGGCGCCCCCTTCGACCTGGCCAACACCGTGACCGCCGGCATCATCAGCGCCAAGGAGCGCCCCATCACGGCCGGCGGCGAGGGCGACGGAGGCGACGTCTCCTACGTCGACGCCCTGCAGACCGACGCCCCGATCAACCCGGGCAACTCCGGCGGACCGCTGCTCGACACCCGCGGCCGGGTCATCGGCATCAACTCCGCCATCCGCTCCGCCGACACCGGCATCGACACCGACGACGGCACGTCCGGCTCCATAGGCCTCGGCTTCGCCATCCCGGTGAACCAGGCCAAGCGCGTCGCCGAGGAGCTGATCAACGAGGGCGAGGCCACCCACCCGGTCATAGGCGTCACCCTCGACATGGCCTACCCCGGCGACGGGGCGCGGGTGCACACCCAGGGCGTCGACGGCGGCTCCCCGGTGACCCCCGGCGGCCCCGGCGCCGAGGCGGGGCTGAAGCCCGGCGACGTGATCACGGCCGTGGACGGCGTCCGGGTGCACTCCGGCGACGAGCTGATCGTCAAGACCCGTGCGCGCCGGCCCGGCGACCGCCTGGAACTCACCGTGAAGCGGGACGGCAAGGAACGTGAGGTCACCCTGGTCCTCGGTTCCTCCGGCGGCTGACGGCCGGGCATCACCGGGGCGTCACCCCAGCGTCATCGCGGGGTGACGCCCCGGCGGCCCGGGATGTGTTGTACGCGTCAGAGGGTGGTCGGACAGTACCGGTGGGGCGGGTCGGCCGGGTACCGTGGTTCCGCCCCGGGACATCGCAAGGAGCTTCAGGTGTTCAATGACATAGGAACGCTCGAGCTGATCACGCTCGTCGTCCTCGCCGTGCTCGTCTTCGGGCCGGAGAAGCTCCCCAAGGTCATCAGGGACGTCTCCCGGACGATCCGGAAGATCCGCGAGTTCTCCGAGAGCGCCAAGAACGACATCCGCGACGAGCTCGGCCCGGAGTACAAGGACTTCGAGTTCCAGGACCTCAACCCCAAGACGTTCATCCGCAAGCAGCTGCAGAACGACGACCTCGGTATCAACGAGATCCGCGAGTCGCTCGACCTGAAGAAGGACATCCAGCAGCTCGCCGACCCGAACGCCGTGGACGTGCCGTCCTCCTCCGGGCCCTCGACGCCCCCCGTCCCGGCCGCCCCGGCCATCCCGCCGTCCACCGCGGCGGCCAAGCCGGCGGGCCCGGTCGGCCTGGAGAAGAAGCCGGAGCCGGCCGCCGAGCGTCCTCCGTACGACCTCGACGCCACCTGAGCCGGGCGCCCGCGCCGGCCCCCGCCGCCCCTCCGCCCTCCTTCACCGCCGTGCGCCGTCCCGACCCACCCGGTCGGCGGTAATCCCGGACCGGTGAAGAGAGGTGGCTATGCTGCCGAGTTGTTGTGCGGACCGGCGGCTGATCCTCCACGATCTCCCCGCGGTCCGGCGAGGAACGAGGAGGCGTCCGGGCATGGAGACGAGAAGTCGGGTAGGCGCGCAGGCGTCGGCGGTCGCAAGCGGCCGGCCCGCCGCGGGCGGCAGCGGGGTGGACGGTTACCTGAGAGCGCCGTTCCCCTGGTACGGCCTCGACGAGGCGTTCACCGGGCCGCGCTGGCTGATGCAGGTCGCCGCCTCCGGCGACGGCGCGGTCGAGCACGGTTCCCTCGGCCACGGAGAGGAACCCTCGGTCCGCTACGAGGCGGCCGAGGACAAGGAACGATTCGCCGTGGTGGTCACCGTCGCCGACCAGCCGGCCCGGCGCAGCGCGGACGGCACCGGCCTGCTGGACGCCACCACCGCCTCCTCCGCCGCCTGGCTGGCCGGCCTGGGGCTGCTCTCCTACACGTGGCCCCTCCACATGGACCACACCCTGCGCGACGACTGGCTGGAGCAGCAGACCGAGACGGCCTGGGTGCTCGCCGACGACCTGGAATGCCACGCCTGGTCCACCTTGCAGCTTCCGGTGGACGGCGAGGCGACCACCTTCCACTACCGGGAGTCGGAGTTCGGGTGGGTGCTGGCCGGCTCCACCGGCAGCGGAGTCCACATCGGCGCGTACGGCCGCGGGATGAGCGCCTACGGGCTGGGCTTCTCGGCGGTCGAGGACATCGCCGACTACGACGCCTGACCGCACGCCCCGGCCGCACCACCGACGCCGGACCGCACCGACGCCGGACCGCACCGACGCCGGGCCGCACCACCGCCTGACCGGCACCACCGCCGGACCCGCACCACCGCCCCTGGCCGCACGACGACGACACCGCACGGCGCACCGCACACACCGAGGGGCGCCGTCCGGCAGAACGGCGCCCCTCGTGTGTGCGGTGCGTCCCGTGTCGCCCGCCGGCCGCGGACCGGACGGCGGGGTCGGAACGAGGCCGGAACGGGTCAGAACTTGTTGCGCGGGGTGATCCCCAGCGACAGCCCGGACAGACCGCGCTGACGTCCGCCGAGCTTGCCCGCGATGGCCCGCAGCGCGGAACCGGCCGGGGAGTCGGGGTCGGTCAGCACGACCGGCTTGCCCTCGTCGCCGCCCTCGCGCAGACGGACGTCGATGGGGATCGAGCCGAGCACCGGCACCGTGGCGCCGGTGGTGCGGGTCAGGCCGTCGGCGACCACCTGACCGCCGCCGGTGCCGAAGACGTCGACCATCTCGTCGCAGTGCGGGCAGGGCAGGCCGGACATGTTCTCGACCACGCCGACGATCTTCTGATGCGTCTGCACGGCGATGGAACCCGCGCGCTCGGCGACCTCCGCGGCGGCCTGCTGCGGCGTCGTGACGACCAGGATCTCCGCGTTGGGGACCAGCTGGGCCACCGAGATGGCGATGTCGCCGGTGCCGGGCGGCAGGTCGAGCAGCAGGACGTCCAGGTCGCCCCAGTACACGTCGGCCAGGAACTGCTGGAGCGCGCGGTGCAGCATCGGGCCGCGCCACACCACCGGGGCGTTGCCCGGGGTGAACATGCCGATGGAGATGACCTTCACGCCGTTCGCCGACGGCGGCATGATCATGTTCTCGACCTGGGTGGGCCGGCCGTCCGCGCCCAGCATGCGCGGCACCGAGTGGCCGTAGATGTCCGCGTCGACCACACCGACCTTCAGGCCGTCCGCCGCCATCGCGGCGGCCAGGTTGACCGTCACGGAGGACTTGCCGACGCCGCCCTTGCCGGACGCCACCGCGTACACGCGGGTCAGCGAACCCGGCTTGGCGAACGGGACCTCGCGCTCGGCGGTGCCGCCGCGCAGCGCCGCCGCCAGCTCCTTGCGCTGCTCGTCACTCATCACGTCCAGCGTCACGTCGACCGAGGTGACGCCCTCGACACGGGTCAGCGCGGACGTCACGTTGTCCGTGATGGTCCCGCGCATCGGACAGCCCGAGACGGTGAGGTACACCGTGACGGCGACCGCGCCGTCCTCGCCGATCTCCACCGACTTGACCATCCCGAGTTCGGTGATGGGCCGCTGGATCTCGGGGTCGTTCACCGTCGCCAGCGCTTCGCGCACCGCGTCTTCCGTAACCATAAGGACGATGGTACGGCCCTCGGAGAGACACCGGGCAGGCCACTCACCGGTCGTCTGCGTCACGTCCCGGGCGGTGCCCCTCCGGGTGGTGCCCCTCCGCACGGTGGCCGTCGGACCGGTGCGGGTCCGGCCGCTGCGACCCGGCCCGCTGCTCCTCCATCTCCTTGAGCAGGTCGTGCAGCTCGGAGCGGATCCAGTCACGGGTGGCGACCTCGCCCAGCCCCATCCGCAGCGCGGCGATCTCCCGGGTCAGGTACTCGGTGTCCGCGATGGAGCGCTCGTTCTGCTTGCGGTCCTGTTCCAGGTTGACCCGGTCGCGGTCGTCCTGCCGGTTCTGCGCCAGCAGGATCAGCGGGGCCGCGTAGGAGGCCTGGAGCGACAGCATCAGGGTCAGGAAGATGAACGGGTACTCGTCGAAGCGCAGCGGCGCCGGCGCGGCCACGTTCCAGCCCACCCACACGGTGACCGCCACCGTCATCCACACCAGGAAGCGGCCGGTGCCCAGGAAGCGGGCGATCCGCTCCGACACCCGGCCGAAGGCGTCCGGGTCCCACTCGGGCAGCAGCCGGCGCCGGCGGGTGCCCAGCGGCAGGTCCAGGCGCTCCCGCGTCCGGGTGCCGGTGGCCCCCGCGAGGGCGCGCGTCTCCCGCGTCTCGCGCCGTTCCCTGCTCTCGCGCCGTTCCCTGCTCTCGCGGCGTTCCCTGGTCTCGCGCCGTTCCCGGCCGTGCGCCGTGGCCCGGCCGCGGCCGGGAACGCGCTCGTCGCCGTGGTGGCGCCGGTCGTCGCGGTCACCGGCCATCCGGAGTCGCCTCCTTCGGCGCTTCGGCCGGGTTCTGGGCGGCCGGCGGTTCCTCCAGGTGGTACTCCGTCTCGCGCCAGTCGTCCGGCAGCATGTGGTCCAGCACGTCGTCCACGGTGACCGCGCCCAGCAGGGACCCGGTCTCGTCGACCACGGGCGCCGCCACCATGTCGTAGGCGGCGAAGAAGCCGGCCACCACCGGCAGGTCGGCGGTGGGCGACAGCGCCTGGAGGTCATCGTCGATGATCGAGCCGACCAGCGTGTACGGCGGGTCCCGCAGCAGCCGCTGGAAGTGGACGGTGCCCAGGTACTTGCCGGTCGGGGTGTCCTCCGGCGGGCGGCAGACGTAGACCTGCGCGGCGAGCGCGGGGGAGAGGTCGGCGTTGCGGACCCGGGCCAGCGCGTCGGCGACCGTGGCGTCCGGGCGCAGCACGATCGGCTCGGTGGTCATCAGACCGCCCGCGGTGCGGTCCTCGTAGGCCATCAGACGGCGCATGTCGGCGGCGTCGTCGGGCTGCATCAGGCTCAGCAGCCGTTCCTTGTCGCCCTCCGGCAGCTCGGACAGCAGGTCGGCGGCGTCGTCCGGGTCCATCGCCTCCAGGACGTCGGCGGCGCGTTCCTCGGCGAGCTTGCCGAGGATCTCGATCTGGTCGTCCTCCGGCAGCTCCTCCAGCACGTCGGCCAGCCGGTCGTCGTCGAGCGCGGCGGCGACCTCGGCGCGGCGCTTCGCCGACAGGTGGTGCAGCACGTTGGCGAGGTCGGCGGGGCGCAGCTGCTCGAAGGTGGCCAGCAGGTTCTCCGCTCCCTGCCCCTTCTCCTCCAGGGACAGGCCGGTGACCGCCGACCACTCCACCAGGAACTGCTCGCCGGCCTTGCGGCGGAACGCGCCGCCGCGGCCACCGCGCTGCACGAAGAGTCGGTCGACCTCCCACTCGCGCTTGTTCGGCCGCTGGTGCACCGACAGGTCGAGGACGGTGACCTCCTCGTCGTTCTCGTCGAGCCGCACCCGCCGGTCCAGCAGCTCACCGAAGACCAGCCGCTCCGGCGGCCGCTGCTCGAAGCGGCGCACGTTGAGCACCCCGGTGCTGATCACCTGGCCCGACTGGATGCCGGTGACCCGGGTCATCGGCAGGAAGATCCGCCGCCGGGTCGGCAGCTCCACCACCAGCCCGAGCAGCCGGGGCGGCCTGCGGCCCACCCGCAGCACGACGATCAGATCCCGCACCCGACCGACCTGGTCGCCGTTCGGATCGAACACGGCCACGCCCGCGAGGTGGGAAACGAAGATGCGCCCACCCGCCATGAACTGCCTCCTTCCAGGGGCGGTCGCCTTCCCGCCCTTGCCCCGAGTTGCCCGGAAAACGCCGCAGTGGGCGGGGATCAGGCTAGCCCGTACCGGTCCGGTACGCCCTGGTGGGCGGTCCGGACGGACTGCCTCCGTCTGCCCCGTCAGGCCACCGGTACGCTGCCCCCAGCCGTCGACACCGGATGAGAGGCAGCCGCGCCTGTGACCCCGATTCCCCAGCGTCGTACCCGCATGTCCGCCCGGGTGGCGGCGGTGTGCGCCCTGGCCGTGGCGACCACGGGGCTCACCGGGTGCGGGACGGACCCGGACGAGGGCACCAACGGGGTCGGGAAGCTGGAGCCGGCGCAGATCCGCGACCGGGCGACGAAGGCGGTCGGGTCGGCGGACTCGGTGCACCTGTCCGGCACGGTGATCACCAAGGACGGCGGCGTCGAGCTGGACATGCGGCTCTCCGACGGCGGCGGCCGGGGTGAGGTCACCTCCGGCGGCACCACCTTCGGACTGCTGCGCGTGGGGGAGGACCTGTACCTCCAGGCCGGCGCCGACTTCTGGAACCAGGCGGCCGGCGGGGACGGCAAGGGGCTGGAGGGCACGACGGCGGAGAAGCTCGACGGCAAGTACGTGAAGGTTCCCGAGAAGGATCCCGCGTACCAGCGGTTCAGCGGCTTCACCGACATGGACTCCTTGCTGGACGGGCTGCTCGACCTGGACGGGAAGCCGGCGAAGGACGGTTACCACGAGGTGGGCGGGGCCCGGACGATCCGGCTGATGTTCGACGAGGGAGCGGCGGGACGCCTCGACGTCTCCCTCAAGGGCACGCCGTTCCCGCTCCGCCTGGAGCGGCCCGCCGAGGGGGGCACCCTCCAGTTCGCCGAATGGAACAAGGGGCTCGACCTCGAGGAACCGCCCAAGGACGAGCAGGTCGACTACGGCCAGGACCTTCCCGAGACGTGACCCTCTCCCGCCCCGCCGGCCGCCCCGAGGGGCCGCG
>NZ_JACADT010000024.1:0-22090 GCF_013421635.1 Streptomyces sp. UH6
CGCCTGACGGATGACGCGCTGCTGCGACGGCCCGTTCGGCGCGGTGAGCCCGTTGCTCGCACCGTCCTGGTTGACCGCCGTACTCCGCACGACGGCCAGGACGTCGTGTCCCTTGCGCCGGGCCTCCGACAGCCGCTCCACGAGCAGTACGCCGACGCCCTCGCCCCAGATGGCTCCGTCGGCGGCGTCCGCGAACGCCTTGCACCGGGCGTCCGAGGACATGGCGTCCTGCTTGCCGAAGTCGGCGAAGGTGCCGGGGGTCGCCATCACGTTGACACCGCCGACCAGCGCCATCGTGCATTCGCCGTTGCGCAGCGCCTGGCCGGCGAGGTGGAGGGCGACCAGCGAGGAGGAGCAGGCGGTGTCGACGGTGACGGCCGGGCCCTCCAGACCGAAGGTGTAGGAGATGCGCCCGGAGGCGACGCTGCCGGAGGTACCGCTGGCCACATAGCCCTCGGCACCCGCCGGGACCCTGGCGAGCAGGGACACGTAGTCCTGGGTGTTCACCCCGACGAACACACCGGCCGGGCTGCCCTTGAGGCCGCGCGGGTCGATGCCGGCGTTCTCGAAGGTCTCCCAGGCCGCCTCGAGCAGCAGCCGGTGCTGCGGGTCCATCGCCAGCGCCTCGCGGGGGCTGATCCCGAAGAAGCCGGGATCGAACTCACCGGCGCTCCGCAGGAACCCGCCCTGGATGGCCGGCGGAGCCTGCCACCCGTCCGCCGAGGCGGACGGCAGGAGCAGTTCCCACTGCCGGTCGTGGGGGACGGTGTCGATGGCGTCGCGGCCCTGGAGAACGAGCTGCCAGAGGTCGTCGGGCGAGGTGACGTCGCCGGGGAAGCGGCAGGCCATGCCGACGATGACGATCGGATCGTCGCCGCCGGTGTCCGTGACGGCGGCCGTGGCCGCGGTGACCGTGGCGGTCTGGCCGAGGAGTTCCTCGCGGAGGTGGTCGACGAGGTCCTGCGGGGTGGGGTAATCGAACACGAGGGTGGAGGGCAGCCGCAGGCCGGTGGCCGTGTTGAGGCGGTTGCGGATCTCGACGGCGGTGAGGGAGTCGAAGCCGAGTTCGCGGAACGCGCGGGTGGTGTCGACGGTTTCCGGGGTGGCGTGGCCGAGGACGGCGGCGACGTGGGTGCGGACCAGGTCGAGCAGGGTCCGCTCGGCCGCGTCCGCCGGCAGCGCCGCCAGCTGACGCGCCAGCGAGGGAGCCTCGACCGTCTGGGTGGCGGTCGCCGCGCGACGCGCGGGCGCCTTGACCAGGCCGCGCATCAGCGGAGGAACGCCGATGCGGTCGTTCTCCGCGAAACGCCGGACGGCGGCCAGGTCGAGATGGGCCGCGACCAGGTGGGACTGGGAGGAGCCGCCCGCCGCGTCGAAGGCCGCGAGTCCGAACTCGCTCGCCATCGGCAGGATGCCCGCCCGCGCCATACGGGTCACCTCGGTCTCGCCGAGGTGGGCGGTCATGGTGCTGCGTTCCTCCCACATGCCCCAGGCGATCGCCTGACCGGGCAGGCCCAGGGCCTGCCGGTGACGGGCCAGCTCGTCCAGGTAGGCGTTGGCCGCCGCGTAGTTGCCCTGGCCCGGACCGCCCACCGTCGCCGCGGTGGACGAGTAGAGGACGAATTCGGCGAGGTCGTGGTGGTGGAGGGTGAGTTGGTGGAGGTTCCAGGCGGCGTCGGTCTTCGGGCGCAGGACCCGGTCGACGCGGTCGGCGTCGAGTTCGGCGATGACGCCGTCGTCGAGGACGCCCGCGGTGTGGACGACGCCGGTCAGGGGGTGCTCGGCGGGGATGCGGGCCACGGCCGCGGCGAGGGCGTCGGGGTCGGCGGCGTCGCAGGCGACCAGGTCGACCCGGGTGCCGGCGGCCTCCAGCTCCGCGACGAGCTTGTCCGCGCCCGCGGCGGCGGGGCCGCTGCGGCTGAGGAGCAGCAGACTGCGCACGCCTCGGACGGTCACGAGGTGGCGGGCCAGGAGCCCGCCGAGGGTTCCGGTCGCGCCGGTGACGAGGTAGGTGCCGTCCGCATCCGGTGTGCGGGGCATGGTCAGGACGACCTTGCCGATGTGGCGGGCCTGGCTGACGTGCCGCAGGGCCTGCGGCGCCTGCCGCACGTCCCACGCCCGCAGCGGCGGCAGGGAGAGCGCGCCCTGTGCGAACAGGGCGGTCACCTCCCGCAGCATCTGCTGGATCCGGTCCAGACCGGCGTCCATCAGCTCGAACGGCGCGTAGGAGACACCCGGGTGACGGGTGGCGACGTCGGCGGGATCACGGACGTCGGTCTTGCCCATCTCCAGGAACCGCCCGCCCTCCGCGAGCAGTCCGAGGGAGGCGTCGACGAACTCCCCGGCCAGCGAGTTCAGCACCACGTCCACCCCCCGGCCGCCCGAGGCGGCCCGGAAGGCGTCCGCGAAGTCGGTGCTGCGCGAGGAGGCGATCCGCTCCGCCGGAATGCCCCGCTCACGCAGGACCCGCTGCTTCGCCTCACTCGCCGTCGCGTACACGGTCGCGCCCAGGTGACGGGCCAACTGCACCGTGGCCGTCCCCACACCACCCGTCGCCGCATGGATGAGGACCGTGTCGTTCTCCTGGACACGGGCGAGGTCGACGAGCGCGTAATACGCCGTCAGGTAGACGGACGGAACGGTCGCCGCCTGGGCGTAGGTCCAGTCCGCGGGGATGGGAGTGAGGGCGCGGTGATCGGCGACCGCTTCGTCACCGAACGATCCGGAGACCAGACCCATGACCCGGTCACCGGGCCGCACCCCGGTCGCCCCGGGACCGACCTCCAGGACCACACCCGCGGCCTCGGCGCCCATCGGCACCTCCGGCCCCGGATACATGCCCAGCGCGTTCAGCACGTCACGGAAGTTGACCCCCGCGGCCCGCACGGCCAGCCGCACCTGACCCTCCGCCAGTCCAGCGGCGGAGTCCTCCTCGGGGAGCAGCGCCAGATTCTCCAGCGTCCCCTTCCCGGTACTGCGCAGCGACCACCGGCCGCCGCCCGACGGCACCGTCAGCTCCCCGCCCGCCGCACGCGCCAGACGCGGCACGAACCAGCCGCCCCCACGCACCGCGACCTGCGGCTCGCCCCACGACGCCACCGGCACCAGATCCTCGTCCGGCACCGAACCGTCGGAGTCGACCAGCACGATCCGGCCCGGGTTCTCCGACTGCGCCGACCGCAGCAGACCCCACACCGCACCCAGCGCCAGATCACCGCCGAACGACCCGACCGCCACCGCACCCCGCGTCACCACCAGCAGACGCGCGTCACTCTCCCGCTCCGCCGCCAGCCACTCCTGCAACGACCCCAGCACCCGCACCACCAGCGCACGAGCGCCCTCGGGGGTGCTGTCACCGGCCGGCGCCGGTTCGTTGGGGACGTGCAGGACCTCGAGCTCCTCGTCGGGAGCCGTCGTGGGCGATCCGGTGAGCGGCGTCCAGTCGACGCGGTACAGGGAATCGGCGGCGGAACTGTGCTCCGCCGACGTCAGCCGGTCGGCGTCGACCTGGCGGAAGACCAGCGACCCGACCGTCGCCACGGGTCCACCCGTGACGTCGGCCGCCTCGACGTGCACGGCACGGCCGTCCGGTGCGGTGAGCCGAACCCGCAGGGTCGCCGCACCGGAGGCGAACAGCTCGACGCCCTCCCAGGCGAAGGGCAGCCGCAGGCCGTCGTCGCCCGGGAGGAGGCTGCCCGCGCCCACGGCGTGCAGGGCAGAGTCCAGTAGCGCCGGGTGCAGACCGAACCGGCCCGCCTGCTCCGCCGCCTCGCCCTCGAGACCGACCTCGGCGAACACCTCGCCGTCGGTCCGCCAGACCGCGCGCAGTCCCTGGAACACCGGGCCGTAGCCGTACCCGGTGGTCTCGGCGCCCGCGTAGAAACCGGTCACGTCGACCGGCTCGGCCCCCTCCGGAGGCCAGACCGCGGCCCATTCCGCGGTACGCGGCCGCTCCTCGGCCACGTCGGTCACCACGCCCGACGCGTGTCGCGTCCACGTTTCGGAATCCTCGGCGCGTCCGTACACGGCGACGGGCCGTGCACCGGGGCCCGCGTCGTCCTCGCCTTCCGCGCCCACCACGACGCGGAGCGCGACGGCACCGTTCTCCGGGAGCAGCAGAGGCTGCTCGAGGACGAGTTCCGACAGCGTCCCCGTTCCGGCCTCGTCACCGGCGCGGACCGCCAGTTCGACCAGGGCGGTGCCCGGTACCAGCACCCGCCCTTCCACGGCGTGATCGGCCAGCCAGGGATGCGTGCGGACCGACAGACGGCCGGTCAGCACCACCCCGCCCGGCTCGGGCAGCTCGAGCACCGCGCCGAGCAGCGGGTGCTCGGCGCTCTCCAGGCCCACGGAGGCCACGTCGCCGGTGAAGGCGGCCGGACGCGGCCAGAAGCGCTGCCGCTGGAAGGGATAGGTCGGCAGGTCGGTGAGGTTGGCGCCGGTGCCGGTGAAGACGACGTCCCAGTCCACGTCCAGGCCGAGGACCCACAGCTCGGCGAGGGAGGTGAGGAAGCGGTCGAGGCCGCCTTCGTCGCGGCGGAGGGTGCCGAGGACGGCGGCGTCGGTGCCGGCCTCCTCGACGGTGCCCTGGAGGCCCAGGCCGAGGACCGGGTGCGGGCTGACCTCGATGAAGACGGTGTGACTGTCGGCGAGGGCGGCGCGGGTGGCGTCCTCGAACTCGACGGTGTTGCGGAGGTTGTCGTACCAGTAGCCGCCGTCCATCGCCGTCTCGGTGGCGTCCAGGAGACGTCCGGTCAGGGACGAGTAGAGCGGGGTGTTGCCCTGCTGGGGCGTGATGCCGGTCAGCAGGCGGGCGAGTTCGTCGCGGATGGCTTCGACGTGGGCGGAGTGGGAGGCGTAGTCCACGTCCACCTTGCGGGCCCGGACCCCTGCCGACTCGCACGCGGCGATCAGCTCGTCCAGGGCGTCCACGTCACCCGACACCACGGTCGAGGAGGGACCGTTGACCGCGGCGACCGATATCCGGCCGTCCCACGCGGTGATCGTGTCGCGGACCCAGGAGGCGGGCTGCGCGATCGAGACCATGCCGCCGAGACCGGCCAGCGCCGTGATCGCCCGCGACCGCAGGGCCACGACCTTGGCCGCGTCCTCCAGCGACAGGATCCCCGCCACCGCGGCAGCGGCGATCTCACCCTGCGAGTGACCGATCACCGCCGCGGGCTGCACACCGTACGAACGCCACAGCTCGGCCAGCGACACCATGACGGCCCACAGGACCGGCTGGACCACGTCCACCCGCTCCAGACCCTCACCACTGCGCACCACATCCAGCAGCGACCAGTCGATGTGCGGAGCCAGCGCCGCAGCACACTCCGCCATCCGCGCCGCGAACACCGGCGACGACTCGAGCAGCTCGACCGCCATCCCCACCCACTGCGCCCCCTGACCCGGGAACACGAACACCGGCCTGCCGTGATCGCCGACGGCCCCACGTGCGGCACCGGCGGGGAGGTCGCCCTCCGACAGGGTGAGGAGACGGTCCGCCATCGACGTCACGTCGTCGCCGACCACCACGGCGCGGTGGTCGAAGGCGGTACGGGTGCGCAGCAGCGAGAGGCCGATGTCCGCCGCGGCGGCACCCGGCTCCGCGGTGCGCACGTGCTGGAGGAGTCGGCCGGCCTGGTCGGCGAGCGCGGCTTCGGTCCGCGCGGAGAGGAGCCACGGCAGGGGGCCGACCGGACGACCGGGGGAGCCGGCGGGTCCGGCGGACTCGCCGGGCGTCTCCTCGGAGGGGTCGGTCTCGGGCGCCTCCTCGATGACGGCGTGGGCGTTGGTTCCGCTCATGCCGAACGCGGAGACGCCTGCCCGCCGCGGCCGGCCCGGGCGTTCCCAGGCGCGGGGTGCGGTGAGGAGTTCGACGGCGCCCGAGGCCCAGTCGACGTGCGAGGAGGGCGTGTCCACGTGGAGGGTGCTCGGCATGACGCCGTGACGCATGGCCATGACCATCTTGATGACGCCGGCGACGCCCGCGGCGGCCTGGGTGTGACCGATGTTGGACTTCAGCGAGCCCAGCCACAGCGGCTGGTCCGCGGGGCGGTCCTGGCCGTAGGTGGCGAGCAGGGCCTGCGCCTCGATGGGGTCGCCCAGCTTGGTTCCGGTGCCGTGCGCCTCGACCACGTCCACGTCGGCCGTGGTCAGGCCGGCGTCCGTGAGGGCGGCGCGGATGACCTGCTGCTGGGACGGGCCGTTGGGCACGGTGAGACCGCTGCTCGCCCCGTCCTGGTTGACCGCGGAACCGCGGATGACGGCGAGGATCCGGTGGCCGTTGCGACGCGCGTCGGAGAGCCGCTCGAGCAGGAGCATGCCGACGCCCTCGCCCCAGCCGGTGCCGTCCGCCGCGTCGGCGAACGCCTTGCAGCGGCCGTCGGAGGACATCGCGCCCTGCCGGCTGAACTCCTGGAAGGTGCCCGGCGTGGACATCAGGGCGACGCCTCCGGCCGCGGCCAGGGTGCACTCTCCGTTGCGCAGGGCCCGGGTGGCGAGGTGGAGGGCCACCAGGGAGGACGAGCAGGCGGTGTCCACGGTCACCGCCGGTCCCTCCAGACCGAGGGTGTAGGAGACGCGGCCGGACAGCACGCTCGCCGAACCGCCCACCACCACGTGGCCCTCGACGTTCTCGGCGCTGTTCGGCAGCAGCATCGGGTAGTCCTGGCCGTTCGTGCCGACGAACACGCCGGTGCGGCTGCCGCGCAGCGACCCGGGGGCGATGCCCGAGCGTTCGAACAGTTCCCAGGACGTCTCCAGCACCAGCCGCTGCTGCGGGTCCATCGCCAGGGCCTCACGCGGGGAGATGCCGAAGAACGAGGCGTCGAACTCGGCGGCGTCGTGCAGGAATCCGCCCTGGTCGCTGTGGGACGAGCCCGGACCGTCCTGGCCGACCCGTAGCGCGGACTCCCAGCCGCGGTCACCGGGGAACGCGCCGACGGCGTCCGTGCCGTCGGCCACCAGCCGCCACAGGTCCTCGGGGGAGGCGACCCCGCCGGGGAAGCGGCAGGCCATGCCGACGATCGCGACCGGCTCCCGCGCGGCGGAGTCCGCCTCGCGCAGGCGCTGCTTCGCCTGACGCAGCTCGGCCGTCATCCACTTCAGGTGATCGAGCAGCTTTTCTTCACTTGCCATGGAAACGCCCCGCCCTCGTGGAAGCCGTCGCTCTCTCGTCCGTTCATGGCGATCAGTTCCGTGTCCGGATCGATGCCCATGGACGACGGAAACGGCGGCCGGCAGGCGGCGTCATCGAAAGCACCCATGATCGCCCTCAAGAAAGGAAGCTATGCAGTGGAATTGCCGTCCACAACCCCTAACCGGGTGGCTTCGGTCTACTTACCGGCGCTCTGATCAGGAATTCCACTCCCGTTCCGGTGATTTTCTAGCGGCTTTGTATCAACTGTTTACCGATTGTCTTCCACGGAGCAGGACGATTCGTCGTGCCTGCTGGTCCGGTGCGTGAACTTCCCTTCCACGTGACGAGGGCGCCTGATGCCAAGACTTCTGCAGCCAACCGTTCCCCAGCAGCAACCCGACTGGCCCGATCCAGAGCGGCTCGACGAGGTCCGGCGGACCCTCGAGGCCAGCCTGCCGATCGTCATGCCCCACGAGTGCGATCTGCTCCGGCGCCGGCTCGCGGCGGTCGCCGAGGGCCGCGCCCTGCTCCTGCAAGGAGGTGACTGCGCCGAACGGCTGCACACCTCCCTGGACGACGTCGAGAGGAGGATCGACACCCTGAGCCGGATGGCCTCGCTGCTGTCCGAGTCCTTCCTGCTGCCCGTGGTCGTGGTGGGGCGGCTGGCCGGCCAGTACGCCAAGCCCCGTTCCAGCGCCCACGAGACGCGGGACGGCGTGACACTGCCCTCCTACCGGGGCGACTCCGTCAACGGGCCGGAGTTCACCCCCGAGGCACGCACGGCCGACCCCTACCGGATGCTCCGTGCCCATCAGGCCGCCGCGGCGACCATGAACATGGTCCGCGCGCTCGTCGGCCACCGCGCCGGGTCTCCGGCGGCCCGGCAGGTCCCGGAGGAGATGTTCGTCTCCCACGAGGCCCTGCTCCTCGACCACGAGACGCCGCTGACCCGCGTCGACCCCCGCACCGGCCGTGCCTACGCGGGAACCGGCCACCTGCTGTGGGCCGGTGAGCGCACCCGCGACCCGGACGGGGCGCACATCGCCTTCCTCGCCGGCGTCGCCAACCCGGTCGCCGTCAAGATCGGCCCCACCGCCGAGCCGGACGAACTGCTGGCCCTGATCGAACGCCTCGACCCCGACCAGGAGCCGGGGCGGCTCACCTTCGTCGTCCGCATGGGCGCCCAGGCGGTCCGCGAACGGCTGCCCCTCCTGGTGGAGAAGGTCGCCGCCTCCGGCACCCGCGTCGGCTGGGTCAGCGACCCCATGCACGGCAACACCTACACCGCCCCCACCGGTCACAAGACCCGGGCCTTCGACGACGTCCTCGACGAGATCCGGGGCTTCTTCGAGGTCCACCACGCGCTCGGCACCCACCCGGGCGGGGTCCACCTGGAGATGACCGGGCAGGACGTGACGGAGTGCGTGGGCGCGGGGGTGGTCGGACACGAGGACCTCCCGCGCCGCTACGAGTCCTCCTGCGACCCCCGCCTGAACCGTGCGCAGTCCGTCGAACTGGCCCGTCGCGTCGCCGGCCTCGCCGGCGGCCGGCCCACCGACCCCGGAGCGTGGCGATGACCGCTGCCGCATAGGGGTGTCCCCGCCCCGGAATTCAGGGGTTGAGCGCCGTCGACGTCCTGGAATAGCTTCCGGGAGAGATTCCTGTCGAGGGGAAGACCGAGAAGAACGGGCCCGCTCGAGGCGGACTCGAGTCCCGATCGGTTGCCGTTCGGTATTTTCCTCGCCGGGAAAACGCAGAGCGCCGGAAAACGCTCCGGAGGCCGCGATTCCTGCGCGAACTCGGGAGAATTCCCGGGTCTCTGTGTCGACGCAATGCGCTGGCTGCTGCCCAGGGTGGGGATGAATGGCGAACGAAGAGACGCTCCGGGACTACCTGAAGCTGGTCGCGGCGGACCTGCACCAGACGCGGCAGCGCCTGCGCGAGGTGGAGGCCCGCGACAGCGAACCCATCGCCGTCGTCTCGATGGGCTGCCGGTACCCGGGTGGTGTGCGCACGCCCGAACAGCTCTGGCGACTGGTCGCCGAGGGCACCGACGCGATGTCCGGATTCCCGCGGGACCGCGGCTGGCCCCTCGAGTCGCCGGACGGCACGGACTTCTGCGAGGAAGGCGGCTTCGTCCACGACGCCACCGACTTCGACCCCGCCTTCTTCGGCATCTCGCCGCGCGAGGCACTGGCGATGGACCCGCAGCAGCGGCTGCTGCTGGAGGTCGCCTGGGAGACGCTCGAGGCCGCCGGCATCACCCCCGACTCCCTCGCCGGTACCCGCACCGGGGTCTTCGCGGGCACCACCGGCCAGGACTACGCGCACCTGCTCGCACCCCCTCCTCCGGGCACCGAGGGCTACATCCTCACGGGCACGGCCGCCAGCGTCGTCTCCGGCCGCATCGCCTACACCCTCGGCCTGGAGGGACCCGCCGTCTCCGTCGACACGGCCTGTTCCACCTCCCTGGTGAACATCCACCTGGCCGTGCAGTCCCTGCGCAACGGTGAGTGCTCCCTCGCGCTCGCCGGCGGGGCCACCGTCATGTCGACGCCCAGCGCCTTCGGAGGCTTCAGCGAGCAGGGCGGCCTCGCCGCCGACGCCCGCTGCAAGGCCTTCTCGGCGGCTGCCGACGGCACCGCGTGGAGCGAGGGCGTGGGCATGCTGCTGCTGGAGCGGCTGTCCGACGCCCGCCGCAACGGGCACCAGGTGCTAGCGGTGGTGCGCGGTTCGGCCGTCAACCAGGACGGCGCCAGCAACGGCCTCACCGCGCCCAACGGGCCGTCGCAGCAGCGCGTCATCCTGGACGCCCTCGCCGGTGCCCGCCTCACCGCCGCCGACGTCGACGTGGTCGAGGCGCACGGCACCGGCACCAGGCTCGGTGACCCGATCGAGGCCGAGGCCCTGCTCGCCACCTACGGCCAGGAGCGGCCCGCGGACGGCCGTCCGCTGCGGCTCGGCTCCCTGAAGTCCAACATCGGCCACACCCAGGGCGCCGCCGGAGTCGGCGGCGTCATCAAGATGGTCATGGCGATGCGGCACGGGATGCTCCCGAAGACCCTGCACGCCGACGAGCCCACCCCGCACGTCGACTGGACCGCCGGCGCCGTCGAACTGCTGCGTGAGCCGGTCGCCTGGCCGGCCGCCGACGCGCCGCGCCGGGCCGGCGTCTCCTCCTTCGGCATGAGCGGGACCAACGCGCACGTGATCCTGGAGGAGGCGCCTGCCGAGGAGCTGTCCGAGCCGTCCGCCCAGGCGGAGACACCCTCCGCCCCGACGAGTGCGACGAGTGCGGCGGGTGCGACGAGTGCGGCGGGTGCGGCGGGTGTGGCGGTGCCGTGGGTGCTGTCCGCCAAGTCGGAACAGGCGCTGAAGGCCCAGGCGGAGCGTCTGCTGGCCCATGTCCGGGAGAACCCGGGCGCGCCGGTCGCGGACGTCGGCCACTCCCTGGCGCTGACCCGTACGGCCTTCACCCACCGTGCGGCGGCGGTGGCCTCGGACCTCGACGGTTTCGAGGCCGCACTGTCCGCGCTGGTGGAGGGCCGCCCGACCCCGAGCGTGGTGCGCGGAGCGGCGGTGGGAGGCACCCGTCCGGTGTTCGTGTTCCCGGGTCAGGGTGCGCAGTGGGTGGGGATGGCGGTCGAGCTGCTCGAGTCCTCGCCGGTGTTCGCGGCGCGGATGGCGGAGTGCGCGGCGGCGCTGGCTCCGCACATCGACTGGTCGCTGCTGGATGTGGTCCGCAGTGGTGAGGGTCTGGAGCGGGTGGACGTGGTCCAGCCGGTCCTGTGGGCCGTCATGGTGTCGCTCGCGGAGCTGTGGCGTTCGTACGGCGTGCAGCCCGCGGCCGTGATCGGTCACTCGCAGGGTGAGATCGCCGCTGCCGCGGTGGCGGGGATCCTGTCGTTGGAGGACGCGGCCAAGGTCGTGGCCCTGCGGTCGCGGGCGATCACGGCGCTGGCCGGTCTCGGCGGCATGGTGTCCGTGGCCCATGCGGCCGAGGTCGTGCGCGAGGCGATCGCCGCGTGGGACGGCCGGATATCGGTCGCCGCCGTCAACGGTCCCTCCTCGACCGTGGTGTCGGGTGACACCGATGCCCTCGACGAGTTCCTGGCCCACTGCCAGGGCAATGACCTGCGGGCCCGCAGGGTCGACGTGGACTACGCCTCGCACTCCGCCCACGTCGAGGCCATCCAGGAGGAGCTGGCCTCCCTTCTGGACGGCATCACCCCGCAGCAGGGCAGCATCCCGCTCTACTCTTCCCTGACCGGTCGTCTCCTCGACGGTGGCGAGACGGTGATGGACGGCGGCTACTGGTACGACAACCTGCGCAACACGGTCGAGTTCGAGAACGCGACCCGCGCCGCCCTCGCCGACGGGCACACCGTCCTCGTCGAGGTCAGCCCCCACCCGGTACTGGCTCTCGGCCTCCAGGGCACCGTCGAGGACACCGGCACCGACGCCGCCGTCCTCGGTACCCTCCGCCGCGACGAAGGGGGCGTCGACCGCTTCCTGACCTCCCTCGCCGAGGCCCACTGCCACGGCGTCACCGTCGACTGGACCACCGTCTTCGCCGGCACCGGCGCCCGCCGCACCCCGCTTCCCACCTACGCGTTCCAGAAGCAGCGCTACTGGCCGGACGCCCCGGCCGGTGCCGCCGTAGCAGGGGCCGCGCGGACCGTGGACCCCGACGAGGCGCGCTTCTGGGAGGCCGTCGAGCAGGGCAACGCGGAAGCGTTGGCCGCCGCCCTCGGCGGGGCCGACAGCGAGCCGCTGCACGCGGCCCTGCCCGTCCTCAGCTCCTGGCGGCGCGGCCGCAAGGAGCGTTCGACGATCGACGCCTGGCGCTACCACGTCACCTGGAAGCCCGTGGCCACGTCCGGTGAGGCGCCCGCCGCCCTGACCGGGCGCTGGCTGGTCGTCGTGCCGGACGTTCCGGCCGCCGAGACGTCCGGCCTGGCCGACGTCCTCGTCACCGGACTCGCCCGGCACGGCGCCGAGGCGCAACGGCTCACCTTCGACGCGTTCACCGGACTCGACGACACCGAGGACGTCAACGGCGTCCTCTCCCTGCTCGGACTCGACGAGACCCCGCACCCCGACTTCCCGGCGCTGCCCACCGGGCTCGTCTCCACCGTCGACCTGGTGAAGGCGCTCGTGGCCATGCGGGGTTCCGCCCCGCTGTGGACGCTCACCCGTGGGGCCGTCTCCGTCGGCAGGTCGGACACCCTCACCGCACCCGCGCAGTCCATGGTCTCCGGTTTCGGACGGGTCGTCGGCCTCGAGCACCCGGCGCGCTGGGGCGGGCAGATCGACCTTCCCGCGGTCCTCGACGACCGTGCCCTGGCCAGGGTGTGCGCCGTCCTCGGGGCGGCCGGCGGGGACGAGGGCGAGGACCAGGTGGCCGTCCGGTCCACCGGCGTCCACGCCCGGCGCCTGCTGCGCGCGCCGATGGGAGGGGCCGTCGAGAGCTGGACCCCGCGCGGCACCGTCCTCATCACGGGTGGCACGGGCGCCCTCGGTACCTTCCTTGCCCGCCGCTTCGCGGAGCTGGGGGCCGAGCACCTCGTGCTGACCAGCCGTCGCGGACCGGCCGCGCCGGGCGCCGCCGAACTCCGGGAGGAGCTGACCGCCCAGGGCGTGCGCGTCACCGTCGCCGCCTGCGACGTCGCCGACCGCGCCGCCGTGCAGCTGCTCGTCGACGGGCTGCGGGAGCAGGGGGACACGGTCACCGCGGTGATCCACACGGCCGGCGTCAGCCAGCTCAGCTCCATCGAGGACACCGACCCCGCCACCTTCGCCGACGTGATCACGGCCAAGGTCGCCGGTGCCCGGAACCTGGACGACGTCCTCGGCGACGAGCCGCTCGACGCCTTCGTCGTGTTCTCCTCCATCTCCGGCATCTGGGGCAGTGGCGGCCAGGGCGCCTACGCCGCGGCCAACACCTACCTGGACGCGTTCGCCGCCGCCCGCAGGGCCCGTGGTCGTACCGCGACCGCCCTGTCCTGGGGCGCGTGGGGCGGCGCCGGCATGGCCAAGGGCGAGGCGGAGCAGCTGCTCAGCCGCCGTGGTCTGCCCGTCATGGACCCCGACCTCAACATCAACGCGCTGCGGCAGGCCGTCGCCCGGAACGAGACGGCACTCACCGTCGCCGACGTCCGGTGGGACCGCTTCGTCCCCTCGTTCACCGTCGCGCGCCGCAGTCCGCTGCTCGAGGACCTGCCCGAGGTGCGGGAGATCCTGGACGCCGCCGAGGCCGAGGCGGGCGGCGAGTCCGCCGTCACCTCCGCGCTGCAGCAGAGCCTCGCCGGACTCGCCCCGGCCGAACAGCGCAACCGCGTCCTCGACCTGGTCCGCGGGGAGGCGGCCGCCGTCCTCGGCTACGCCAACGCCGCCGAACTCGACGCGGCACGCCCCTTCCGCGAACTCGGCTTCGACTCCCTCACGGCCGTGGACGTCCGCAACCGGCTCAGCACGCTCAGCGGTCTGCGCCTCCCCACCACCCTGGTCTTCGACTACCCCACCGTCGCCGACCTCGCCGACCACCTCCTCACGCTCGTCCTCGGACAGCCGGCCGACGGGAACACGGCACGGTCCGCGGTGACCGGCCCCGGCGACGGCCTCGCTCCGTCCGACGACGACCCGGTGGTCATCGTCGGGATGAGCTGCCGGTTCCCCGGCGGCGTGAGCTCGCCGGAGGAACTCTGGCGGGTCGTCGCGGAGGGCGTGGACACCGTCGGCGACATCCCCGTCGACCGGACATGGCCGGGCGACGCCCCCGAGGACGACCTGTCCGTCGCCGCCGGCTGGCTCTCCGGAGCCGGCGACTTCGACGCCGCGTTCTTCGGCATCAACCCGCGTGAGGCCCTGGCCATGGACCCGCAGCAGCGTCTGCTGCTGGAGGCGTCCTGGGAGGTCTTCGAACGGGCGGGCATCGACCCCTCGTCGATGAAGGGCAGCCGCACCGGCGTCTACGTCGGCGCCTCCTCCCAGGGCTACGGCAGCGACGTCGTCCAGGCGCCGGAGGGCACCGAGGGTTATCTCATGACCGGCACGGCCACCGCCGTGCTCTCGGGCCGGGTGTCCTACGTGCTGGGCCTGGAGGGTCCGGCGGTGACGGTGGACACGGCATGCTCGTCGTCCCTGGTCGCCCTCCACATGGCCGTCCAGGCGCTGCGCAACGGCGAATGCTCGGCCGCCCTCGTCGGAGGCGTCGCCGTGATGGCCACCGGCACCGTGTTCGCGGAGTTCTCCCGTCAGGGCGGACTGGCCGCGGACGGCCGGGTGAAGGCCTTCTCGGACGAGGCGGACGGCACCGGCTGGGGCGAAGGCGTCGGCGTGCTGCTGGTCGAGCGTCTGTCGGACGCGCGGCGCAACGGCCACCGGGTGCTGGCCGTGGTGCGCGGCTCGGCGATCAACCAGGACGGCGCCAGCAACGGGCTCACGGCGCCGAACGGGCCGTCACAGCAGCGCGTGATCCGCGCCGCCCTGGCCGGGGCCGGTCTGACCGGTGCCGACGTCGACGCCGTCGAGGCCCACGGCACCGGCACGACGCTCGGTGACCCGATCGAGGCCCAGGCACTCCTGGCGACCTACGGGCAGGAACGCCCGGAGGACGGGCGGCCGCTGTGGCTCGGTTCGCTGAAGTCCAACATCGGGCACACGCAGGCCGCGGCGGGTGTCGCGGGCGTGATCAAGATGGTCATGGCGATGCGTCACGGGGTTCTCCCCGCGACGCTGCACGTCGGCGAGCCGTCGTCGAAGGTCGACTGGTCGGCCGGCGCGGTGGAGCTGCTGACGGAGGCGCGGGAGTGGCCGGAGACGGGCGAGCGCCCGCGCCGGGCCGCCGTCTCGTCCTTCGGCGTCAGCGGCACCAACGCCCACACCGTTCTCGAGGCCGCGCCCGTCGACGAGGCGGGTGCCGAGGGCCCTGTGTCCTCCGTGCCCCCGACAGCCCTCGCGTCCTCGGCAGTCGTGCCGTGGGTCCTGTCGGCCCGTAGCGAGGCCGGTCTGCGTGCGCAGGCCGAACGTCTGGCCGACTCGGTGAGCGGGACGACGTCGCCCCTGGACGTGGCGTACTCACTGGCCACCGGCCGTGCCCACCTGGAACACCGGGCGGCGGTCGTCGCCACGGCGCCGGAGGACCTGATCGCGGCACTCGGCGCGGTGGCCGAGGGTCGTTCGGCGGCGGGTGTGGTGTCGGGTGTGGCCGGGGGCGGGCGTTCGGCGTTCCTGTTCTCCGGTCAGGGTTCGCAGCGGGCCGGGATGGGACGTGAGCTGTACGAGGCGTTCCCGGTGTTCGCGGACGCGTTCGACGCCGTCTGCGCGGAGCTGGACCGGCACCTGGACCGGCCGGTGAAGGAGCTGGTCTTCGACCCGGAGTCCGACCTCCTCGACCGCACCGTCTACACCCAGGCCGGTCTGTTCGCGATCGAGGTCGCCCTTTTCCGGCTGGTGGAGCACTGGGGCGTCACGCCCGACTATCTGCTGGGCCACTCGATCGGTGAGTTGGCTGCCGCGCACGTCGCCGGTGTCTGGTCGCTGGAAGATGCGGCTGCTCTGGTGGCTGCGCGTGGCCGGTTGATGCAGGCTCTGCCGGAGGGCGGGGCGATGGTCGCCGTCCAGGCGACCGAGGACGAGGTTCTGCCCCTGCTCACGGACAACGTGTCCATCGCGGCCCTGAACGGGCCCACCTCGGTCGTCATTTCGGGTGACGAGGACGAGGTGCTGGCGATCGCGGGCCGGTTCGAGAAGTCGAAGCGGCTGCGGGTGAGTCACGCGTTCCACTCGCCGCGTATGGAGCCGATGCTGGAGGAGTTCCGGCAGGTCGTGCAGGCGGTGACGTTCCAGGCCCCGCGGATTCCGATCGTCTCCAACCTCACCGGCACCGTCGCCGGTGAGGAGCTGCTGACCGCCGACTACTGGGTCAACCACGTCCGCCAGGCCGTCCGGTTCGCCGACGGCATCCGCCACCTCGACGCCCAAGGCGTGAGCACCTACCTGGAGCTGGGTCCGGGTGGTGTCCTGTCCGCCATGGCCCAGGAGACGGTTGCCGAGGCCGCGTTCGTGCCGGCGTTGCGGAAGAACCGGGCCGAGACCGACGCCGTCGTCACCGCTCTCGCCGAACTGCACACCCACGGCTCCACCGTCGACTGGGCGGCCTACTACGCCGGCACCGACGCCCGACGCGTGGACCTGCCCACCTACGCCTTCCAGCACCAGAGCTACTGGCTTCGCTCCGCCGGTCCTTCGATCGCCGGTCTCGATCTGATGGGCATGGGCCCGGCGGATCACCCGTTCCTCGATGCCTCCGTGGCCGTGGCGGGGTCCGACGGCCTGCTGTTCAGTGGCCGGATCGGTCTCGACACCCACCCGTGGCTCGCGGACCACGCGGTCCTCGGCACGGTGCTGCTTCCGGGTGCCGCGTTCGTCGACCTGGCCGCGCACGTCGCCCTGGCGGCAGGCTGCGACCGGGTCGAAGAACTCACCATCGCCGCCCCCTTGGTGCTCGAGGCCACGGCGTCCGTGGTCCTGCAGCTCTGGGTCGGACCCGCCGACGAGAGCGGGCGGCGCCCTCTGGAGATCCACTCCCGCCCGGCCTCCGACGCCACCGCGCCGTGGAGCCGTCACGCGGGTGGCGTTCTCGCGGTCGACGCGCCGTCCGCCTCCGTGGGCCGGACGATGGCCGAGTGGCCGCCGCGTGGGGCCGAGCAGGTCCCGGTCGACGGGGTCTACGACGCCATGAACGACATCGGTTACGGCTACGGGCCGGTATTCCAGGGCCTGCGGGCCGTGTGGACGGCCGAGGACGAGGTCTTCGCCGAGGTGGCGCTGCCCGAGGACGCATGGGAGGAGGGGAGCCACTTCGGGCTGCACCCGGCTCTGCTGGACTCCGCCCTGCACGCCATCGGAGTCAGCGGAGGATCCCTCGCCGAGGGCGGCCGACTTCCCTTCGCCTGGTCAGGCATCAGCCTGTGCGCGGTGGGCTCGTCCGCTCTGCGGGTCCGGATCACCACCGCCGACAACGGTGAGGTGTCGCTCGATCTCGCCGACAGCGACGGACTGCCGGTCGCCCGGATCGACTCGCTGGTCATGCGCCCCCTGAGCGCGGGGCAACTCGACACCCCCTCCCGGAGCAGCGGTTCCGACTCGGTGTTCGAGATCGAATGGGTCTCGGGCCCGGCCGTCGGACGGGCCGAGGCGCCGACCGTCGTCCCGGAGGTCGTCGAGGTGCCTGCCTCGAGCCTCGACGGCGACGTTCCCGTCGCCGTGCGGGCAGTGGTCGCCGACGTCCTGACCCGGCTGCAGGAATGGCTCGCGTCGAGTGAGCAGGACGGGCGTCTGGTCGTCGTCACGCGTGGCGCGGTGGCCGCGTCCCGGTCCGAGGAGGTGACGGACCTCGTCGCCGCGACGGTGTGGGGCCTGGTGCGCTCCGCGCAGTCCGAGCACCCCGACCGGATCGTCCTGGTCGACACCGACGGGTCGACGGAGGACCTGCTCAAGCTCTCCTCCCTCGGCGAAAGCCAGCTCGCCGTCCGTGCGGGTGAGGTTCTGGTTCCCCGGCTGGTTCGGACCGCCACGTCCGCTGACGCCACCCTGCCGGTCGCCGAAGGAGCGGTACTGGTCACGGGTGCCGGCGGTGCGCTGGGTGGTCTGGTCGCCCGGCACCTCGTCACCACCCATGGCGTGCGTGACCTCGTCCTGGTGTCGCGTCGCTCCTCGACCACGCTGGTGGAGGAGCTGCGGGAGCTGGGTGCCGAGGTGCGGTGGGCGTCGTGTGACGTCACCGACCGCGACGCCCTGGCCGCCCTTATCGGTGAGCTGACCGCGTCCGACGGCCCCGGCCTCGCCGGTGTGGTGCACGCCGCGGGTGTGGTCGATGACGGTGTTCTGGAGTCGCTGACGCCCGAGCGGCTGGCCACCGTGCTGCGGCCCAAGGCGGATGCCGCCTGGCACCTGCACCAGCTGACCGCCGACCTGAACCTCGCCTTCTTCGTCCTCTACTCCTCCGCCGCCGGCACCTTCGGCGGACCCGGCCAGGCCAACTACGCCGCCGCCAACGCCTTCCTCGACGCCCTCGCCACCCACCGCCAGGCCACCGGTCTGCCCGCCACCTCCCTCGCCTGGGGACCCTGGGCCGACAGCGGCATGCTGGGGGAGCTCACCTCGGCGGACATCGCCCGCATGGCGCGGGCGGGCCTCGTTCCGTTGGGCGCCGACCAGGGCCTCGACCTGTTCGACCTGGCCGTGACCGCCTCCGCCGACGAGCGGCCCCACCTGCTGGTCGCCCGTCTCACCCCGAACGAGTCCCAGGTGCGGCCGGACATGCTTCCCCCGCTGCTGCGCCCGTTCTTCCGGGCGGCCCTGCGCAGGCAGGCAGCCAGTGCCCAGCGGCCCGCCGCGGAGTCCGCGGCCGCGCTGACGGAACGTCTCGCCCGGTGCTCCGAGGACGAGGCCCACCGCTTGGTGCTCGACCTCGTCCGGGACGCCATCGCGGCGGTGCTCGGTCACTCCTCCGCGGCATCGGTGGAGGTGAGCCGCGGTTTCCTGGAGATCGGCTTCGACTCCCTGACCGCCGTCGAGTTCCGCAACCGGGTCAACCAGCTGACGGGTCTGAAGCTGGCGGCCACGCTGATCTTCGACCACCCCTCTCCCGAGGCGCTCGCCCGCCACCTGCTGGCGGAACTCGCCCCCGGAGGCAACGTCACCGCCCTGACGCTGCTCAGCGAACTCGACCGGCTCGAGTCCTCGCTCGCGGCCGTGCCCGCGGACGACGACGACCGGTCCCAGGTGACGGAGCGCCTCCGTGGACTGCTCGCCGCCTGGACGGACAGCAGGCCCGACGGCGACGACATCGCCGACCTCGACTCCGCGACCGCGGACGAACTCTTCGATCTTCTCGACGGCGAGCTGGGACTTTCCTGACCCCGTACGGCGGCCCCTTCGCGGGGGCCGCCTTCCGTCGATCCTGCCTCGCCCTTCAAGGAGTGCCACCTCATGCCGAACGAGGAGAAGTACCTCGCCTACCTCAAGCGCGCCACGGCGGATCTCCGCGAGGCGCGCACCAGGCTGCGGGAGTACGAGGACCGGGACCGTGAACCCATCGCCATCGTCGGCATGGCCTGCCGTTACCCCGGAGGGGTCACCTCCCCGGAGGACCTGTGGCGCCTCGTCCAGGCCGGCGGTGACGCGATAGCGGAGTTCCCCGACGACCGGGGATGGGACGTCGAGCACCTGTTCGGCGACGGTGAGGCCGGGACCTCGAACGCTCACGCCGGAGGCTTCCTCGAGGGCGCCACCGTGTTCGACCCGGCCTTCTTCGGCATCTCACCGCGTGAGGCGCTCGCCATGGACCCGCAGCAGCGCCTGCTGCTGGAGGCGTCCTGGGAGGTCTTCGAGCGGGCCGGGATCGACCCGGCCTCGGTGAAGGGCAGCCGCACGGGCGTCTTCGCCGGCTTGATGTACCACGACTACCTGACGCTGATGCAGTCCCTTCCCGAAGGCGTCGAGGGTTACCTCGGCACCGGCACCTCCGGCAGCGTGCTCTCCGGCCGGGTCGCCTACATCCTGGGCCTGGAGGGTCCGGCGGTGACGGTGGACACGGCGTGCTCGTCGTCCCTGGTCGCCCTGCACCTGGCCGTCCAGGCGCTGCGCAACGGCGAGTGCTCGATGGCGCTGGCGGGCGGTGTCACCGTCATGTCGACGCCCGGCACCTTCGTCGACTTCAGCAGGCAGGACGGGCTCTCCTTCGACGGCCGCTGCAAGTCGTTCTCGGACGACGCGGACGGCACCGGCTGGTCCGAGGGCGTGGGCGTGCTGCTGGTGGAGCGTCTGTCGGACGCGCGGCGCAACGGGCACCGGGTGCTGGCGGTGGTGCGGGGCTCGGCGGTCAACCAGGACGGCGCCAGCAGCGGCCTGACGGCGCCGAACGGGCCGTCGCAGCAGCGGGTGATCCGCCAGGCGCTGGCGAACGCCCGTGTTCCGGCCGCCGACGTGGACGTGGTGGAGGCGCACGGCACGGGGACGACGCTGGGTGACCCGATCGAGGCCCAGGCGCTGCTGGCGACGTACGGTCAGGATCGCCCGGAGGACGGGCGGCCGCTGTGGCTGGGGTCGCTGAAGTCCAACATCGGCCACGCCCAGGCGGCGGCGGGTGTCGCCGGGATCATCAAGATGGTCATGGCGATGCGTCACGGTGTGCTGCCCCGGACGCTCCACGTGGAGCGTCCGTCGACCCAGGTGGACTGGTCGGCGGGTGCGGTGGAGCTGCTGACGGAGGCACGGGAGTGGCCGGAGACGGGCGATCGCCCGCGCCGGGCCGCCGTCTCCTCGTTCGGCGTGAGCGGGACCAACGCCCACGTGGTCCTCGAGCAGGCGGTGACCGAGGAAGAGCCGGAGCCTGCCGGTGAGCCCGAGGTCGTCCTCCCCGTGGTGCCGTGGGTGCTGTCGGCGAAGTCGCCGGAGGCGCTGGCGGACCAGGCCGAACGCCTGCTGGTCCGGGTCCAGGAGGACAGGGAGCTCGCACCGCTGGACCTGGCGTCCTCCCTGGCTCTCACCCGCCACCACTTCGAGCGGCGTGCGGCGGTGGTGGGCTCCGGCCGCGATGACCTCGTGCAGGGCCTGGAGGCGATCGCCTCCGGTGCGGTGACGGGCACGGCCGCGCGGGGCGGCGGGCGTTCGGCGTTCCTGTTCTCGGGCCAGGGCTCGCAGCGGGCGGGGATGGGCCGTGAGCTGTACGAGGCGTTCCCGGTGTTCGCGGACGCGTTCGACGCGGTGTGCGCGGAGCTGGGCAAGCATCTGGATCGGCCGGTGAAGGAGCTGGTCTTCGACGCGGAGTCGGACCTGCTGGACAGGACTGTCTACACGCAGGCCGGTCTGTTCGCGGTCGAGGTGGCCCTCTTCCGGCTGATGGAGCACTGGGGTGTCACGGCTGACTACCTCCTCGGCCACTCCATCGGTGAACTCGCCGCTGCGCACGTCGCCGGCGTCTGGTCCCTCGAGGACGCCGCAGCCCTCGTCGCCGCCCGCGGCCGACTGATGCAGGCCCTGCCGGAGGGCGGGGCGATGGTTGCCGTGCAGGCGACCGAGGACGAGGTCCTGCCCCTGCTCACGGACAACGTGTCCATCGCCGCCCTGAACGGGCCCACCTCGGTCGTCATTTCGGGCGACGAGGACGAGGTGCTGGCGATCGCTGCCCGGTTCGAGAAGTCGAAGCGGCTGCGGGTCAGCCACGCCTTCCACTCGCCGCGCATGGAACCCATGCTCGAGGAGTTCCGCACCCTCCTGCAGGCGGTAACGTTCCAGGCCCCGCGGATCCCGGTCGTCTCCAACCTCACCGGCACCGTCGCGGGTGAGGAGCTGCTGACCGCCGACTACTGGGTCAACCACGTCCGTCAGGCCGTCCGGTTCGCCGACGGTATCCGCCACCTGGACGCCCAGGGCGTGAGCACCTATCTGGAGCTGGGTCCGGGTGGGGTCCTGTCCGCCATGGCCCAGGAGACGGCGGCCGAGGCCGCGTTCGTGCCGGCGTTGCGGAAGAACCGCTCCGAGACGGACGCCGTCGTCACCGCTCTCGCCGAACTGCACACCCACGGCACCACCGTCGACTGGGCGGCCTACTACGCCGGCACCAACGCCCAGCAGATCGACCTCCCCACCTACGCCTTCCAGCACCAGCACTACTGGCCGAAGAGGTCGCTGCAGGCGATCGACATCTCCGGCGTCGGAATGAGCGCTGCTGAACACCCACTGCTCGCGGGAGCGGTGGTGCTGGCCGGTGAGGATGTCTCGTTGTTCACGGGTCGGCTGTCGTTGGATTCGTATCCGTGGCTGGCGGATCACGCGGTGTTCGGGACGGTGTTGCTGCCGGGGACCGCGTTCGTGGAACTGGCCCTGCACGCAGGTGAGCGGGTCGGCTGCCCGGTCCTGGACGACCTCACGCTGGAGACG
>NZ_JACADT010000240.1:0-6979 GCF_013421635.1 Streptomyces sp. UH6
GTTCCAGCTCGTCGGTTATCCGGACAGGTGACGCTCTGATGGCGAACGAAGAAAAGCTCCGCTCCTACTTGAGGCGAGTCACAGCCGACCTGCACGAGACCAGCGAGCGACTGCGTCGCGCCGAGGCCAAGGACCGGGAGCCCGTCGCCATCATCGGCATGGCCTGTCGCTACCCCGGCGGAGCCTCCGACCCCGAGGCGCTGTGGAAGCTCGTCGCCACCGGAACCGACGCCGTCAGCGGATTCCCCGCCGACCGCGGCTGGGACGCCGACAACCTCTACGACCCCAACGGGGTACAGGCCGTCACCCCCGGGATGAGCGCGGGCGGCTTCCTGCACGACGCCGGCGACTTCGACCCCGCCCCCTTCCGGATCTCGCCGCGCGAGGCACTCGCCATGAACCCCCAGCAGCGGCTGCTGCTGGAGACGTCCTGGGAGGCCGTGGAGCGCGCCGGCATCGGCCCGGCCGGCCTGCGCGGCAGCCGGACCGGCGTGTACGTCGGCCTCATGTACCACGACTACGCGGCGGGGATCGCCGACGAGGACGTCCCCGAGGGTGTCGCGGGGCTGCTGGGCATCGGGAACATCGGCAGCGTCGCCTCCGGCCGCGTCGCCTACACCCTGGGGCTCGAGGGGCCGGCGGTGACGGTGGACACGGCGTGCTCGTCGTCCCTGGTCGCCCTGCACCTCGCCGTCCAGGCGCTGCGCAACGGCGAGTGCGACATGGCCCTCGCGGGCGGAGCCACCGTCATGGCCACCCCCGCCGCCTTCACCGACTTCCAGCGGCAGGGCGGTCTGTCGACCGACGGGCGCTGCAAGTCGTTCTCCGAGGACGCGGACGGCACGGGGTGGGGCGAAGGCGTCGGCGTGCTGCTGGTGGAGCGTCTGTCGGACGCCCGCCGCAACGGGCACCGGGTGCTGGCGGTGGTGCGGGGTTCGGCCGTCAACCAGGACGGCGCCAGCAACGGCCTCACCGCGCCGAACGCGCCCGCGCAGGAACGTGTCATCCGCGCGGCGCTCGCCGGGGCGGGTCTGACCGGTGCCGACGTGGACGTGGTGGAGGCGCACGGCACGGGGACGACGCTGGGCGACCCGATCGAGGCGCAGGCGCTGCTCGCCACGTACGGGCAGGAGCGTCCGGAGGACGGCCGGCCGCTGTGGCTGGGTTCGCTGAAGTCGAACCTGGGCCATACCCAGGCCGCCGCCGGCGTCGGTGGCGTGATCAAGATGGTCATGGCCATGCGTCATGGCGTCCTGCCGCCCACCCTGCACGCCGCCCAGCCGTCGTCGAAGGTGGACTGGGCCGCCGGCGCGGTGGAGTTGTTGACGGAGGCGCGGGAGTGGCCGGAGGCGGGTGACCGGCCGCGTCGTGCGGGTGTGTCGTCGTTCGGTGTGAGTGGGACGAACGCGCATGTGATTCTCGAGGCCGTTGCCGGTGAGGAGCCGGTGGCGGAGGTGGAGCCGGCGGCTGTGCTTCCGGTGGTGCCGTGGGTGCTGTCGGCGAAGTCGCCGGAGGCGCTGGCCGGTCAGGCGCAGCGTCTGTTGTCGCGGGTGCGTGAGGACGAGGAGACGTCGACCGGGGACAACGGCTGGTCGTTGGTTTCCACCCGTTCGCACTTCGAGTACCGGGCTGCCGTGGTGGCGGCGGACCGGGAGGAGTTCGTGCGGGCGCTGGAGGTCCTGGTCTCCGGTGGCACCGCGCCCGGTGTGGTCCGGGGCACGGCGGTGAGTGGGCGTTCGGCGTTCCTGTTCTCCGGTCAGGGTTCGCAGCGGGCCGGGATGGGCCGTGAGCTGTACGACGGGTTCCCGGTGTTCGCGGACGCGTTCGACGCCGTCTGTGCCGAGCTGGACAAGCACTTGGACCGGCCGGTCAAGGAGCTGGTCTTCGACCCGGAGTCCGACCTGCTGGACAAGACCGTCTACACGCAGGCGGGCCTCTTCGCCGTCGAGGTGGCCCTGTTCCGGCTGATGGAGCACTGGGGCGTCACGCCCGACTTCCTCCTCGGCCACTCCATCGGTGAGCTGGCCGCCGCACACGTCGCCGGCGTCTGGTCCCTCGAGGACGCTGCCGCTCTCGTGGCTGCGCGGGGCCGGCTGATGCAGGCCCTGCCGGAGGGCGGGGCGATGGTCGCCGTCCAGGCGACCGAGGACGACGTCCTGCCGCTGCTCACCGACCGGGTGTCCATCGCGGCCCTGAACGGGCCCACCTCGGTGGTGATCTCGGGTGACGAGGACGAGGTGCTGGCCATCGCGGGCCGTTTCGCGAAGTCGAAGCGGCTGCGGGTGAGTCACGCGTTCCACTCGCCGCGTATGGAGCCGATGCTGGAGGAGTTCCGGCAGGTCGTGCAGGCGGCCACTTTCCACGCCCCGCGGATCCCGATCGTCTCCAACCTGACCGGTGAGACGGCGGGGGAGGAGCTGCTGACCGCGGACTACTGGGTGAACCATGTCCGTCAGGCGGTCCGGTTCGCGGACGGTATCCGCCACCTGGACGCCCAGGGCGTGACCACCTACCTGGAGCTGGGTCCGGGTGGGGTCCTGTCCGCAATGGCCCAGGAGACGGTGGCCGAGGCCGCGTTCGTGCCGGCGTTGCGGAAGAACCGCTCCGAGACGGACGCCGTTGTGACCGCTCTCGCCGAACTGCACGTGAACGGCACCGTCGTCGACTGGACCGCGTACTACGCCGGAACCAACCCCCGACGCGTCGACCTCCCCACCTACGCCTTCCAGCGTGAACGCTATTGGCTCAACGCCACTCAGGCGGCGCGCCTCGTCGCGGAGGCGGCCGAGGGAGACGACGCCTTCTGGGAGGCAGTCGGAGAAGGTGATCTCGAGTCGCTCGCCCGGGCCCTGGACGTGGGTCTCGACGACCCGTTCACCGCCGTCGTGCCGGCCCTGTCGGACTGGAGACGTCGGCGCAGAGCGGCGGACGCTCTGGACTCCTGGCGGTACCGGACCACCTGGCAGCGTCTGTCGGGCTCCACCGGCCCGACGTCCACGCTGCCCGGCACCACCCTTGTCGTCGTCACCGACCGCACCGACTCGCCCCTGACGGACGCGTGCCTCGCCGCGCTGGGCGACGGCGCCGTTGTTCTCCGTGTTCCCGCCGACGCCTCCCGGACCACGGTGGCCGACCGTCTGGCAGAGGTGATCGGAGAGCTGCCGACCGCCGTCGGACGCGTCCTGTCCCTGCTCCCGCTGGACGAACGGGAGCACCCCGGAGTACCGGGCCTCCCCGCCGGTTACGCGGCTTCGGTCGCTCTCGTTCAGGCCATGGACGACGTCCGGCTCGACGTACCGCTGTGGACCGCCACCTGCGGAGCGGTCGCCGTGTGGCCGTACGAGCCCGTCGTCGGGGCCTCGCAGGCACTGTGCTGGGGCCTGGGCGAAGTCGTCGCCACCGAGTACCCGCAGCGCTGGGGCGGCCTCGTCGACCTGCCGGAGGACCTTGACGAGCGCGGCCACGAGCGGCTGCGCCAGGTGCTCGCGGGCAACGAGGACGAGGACCACCTCGCGATCCGGTCGGCCGGAACGTTCGCCCGACGCCTGGTCCGGGCGCCGTCGTCGGCACGGAAGCGGAACCGGGCCACGGACACGAACCTTGCCACGGACACCGGCCGGGCCACGGACTGGGACCTGGACGGAACCGTCCTCGTCACCGGCGGCACGGGTGCGCTCGGCGCCCACGTCGCCCGCCACCTCGCGGGCCGCGGGGTGCGCCGGCTCGTCCTCACCAGCCGTCGTGGGCTCGACGCACCCGGTGCGGCGGACCTCGCCGCCGAGCTCGAGGGCCTGGGCTGCCGGGTGCGGGTCGAGGCATGCCCGGTGGAGGACCGGGACGCCCTCGCCGCGCTCATCTCCTCGATCCCCGAGGAGTCCCCGTTGACCGCCGTCGTGCACACCGCGGCGGCTCTCGACGACGCTCTCATCGACGCCCTGACACCTGAACGCCTCGCGCACGCGCTGCGTGCCAAGGTCGACGGAGCGCGGAACCTGCACGACCTCACCGTCGGGACGGACCTGTCCGCGTTCGTGCTCTTCTCCTCCCTCAGCGGCGTCGTCGGGGCTCCGGGGCAGGGGAACTACGCCCCCGGCAACGCCTTCCTCGACGCGCTCGCCCAAGCCCGGCGGGCCGCGGGTCTGCCCGCCACGTCCGTGGCCTGGGGCCGGTGGGGCGGGGCAGGGCTCGCCCAGGGCAGCGCGGAGGAGCGCTTCGACCGGGTCGGCGCCCACGCCATGGACCCTGATCAGGCGCTCGCCGGGCTGGAGCAGGCGCTCGAGGACGACGAGACCTGCCTCGTGGTGGCCGACGTCGACTGGCGACGCATGGTCGCCCACACCGCGACGCGCCGCCCGAGCCCGCTGATCCGTGAACTCCCGGACTTCCGGGACGACGAGCGTGCCGCGTCGGCCGACGCCCCCGCCGACGGCGGCAAGGGCCGCCTCTCCTCGCAGGTCGACGGGCTCCTCGCGCTGCCCGCGGCCGAGCGGGCGCGTGCCGTGCTCGATCTGGTGCTGGCCGAGACGGCCACCGTGCTCGGCCACAGCGACACCAGCAGGATCCCCAAGGACCGGACGTTCCAGGACCTCGGCTTCAACTCGATGAGCGCCGTGGACCTGCGGAACCACCTGGGCGCCGCCACCGGGCTCTCCATGCCCGCCACCCTCGTCTTCGACTACCCGACGCCCACCGCGCTCGCAGCACACCTCGTCGCCCATCTCGACGGCGTCGGGACGCCCTCGCAGGACGCGGGCCCGGTGACCGTCGGGCACGCTGCCTCCGCCACCGCCGACGACCCGGTCGTGGTGGTCGGGATGAGCTGCCGGTTCCCCGGGGGCGTGACGTCGCCCGAGGAGCTGTGGCAGATGCTGGTGGCCGGGCGCGACGGCCTCAGCGGCTTCCCCGCCGACCGCGGCTGGGACGTCGCCGCCCTGTACGACCCGACACGCGGCACACCGAACACGTCCTACGTCGGGCACGGCTGCTTCCTGCACGACGCCCCCGCGTTCGATCCCGCGCTCTTCGGCATCTCGCCGCGTGAGGCGCTCGCCATGGACCCCCAGCAGCGCCTGCTGCTGGAGACGTCATGGGAGGCCTTCGAGCGCGCGGGAGTCGACCCGCTGTCCCTCCGCGGCAGCCGTACCGGGGTGTTCGCGGGCACCAACGGCCAGGACTACGCGAACGTCGTCCAGGCGGCCGAGGCGGCCGAGGACTCCACCGCGGGGCACGGCGCCATCGGCAGCCTGGCCAGTGTGCTTTCCGGCCGGCTGTCCTACGCCTTCGGGCTGGAGGGCCCGGCGGTGACGGTGGACACGGCGTGCTCGTCGTCCCTGGTCGCCCTGCACCTCGCGGCGCAGGCGCTGCGCTCCGGCGAGTGCGACCTCGCCGTGGTGGGCGGCGTCACGGTGATGGCGACACCGACCGGCTTCGTGGAGTTCTCCCGTCAGGGCGGCCTCGCCCCGGACGGTCGGGTGAAGGCCTTCTCGGACGACGCGGACGGCACGGGCTGGGGTGAGGGCGTCGGCGTGCTGCTGGTCGAGCGTCTGTCGGACGCGCGCCGCAACGGGCATCAGGTGCTGGCGGTGGTGCGGGGTTCGGCCGTCAACCAGGACGGTGCGAGCAACGGCCTCACGGCGCCGAACGGGCCGTCGCAGCAGCGCGTCATCCGCGCGGCGCTCGCCGGGGCCGGTCTGACCGGCGCCGACGTCGACGCCGTCGACGCGCACGGCACCGGCACGAAGCTGGGTGACCCGATCGAGGCCCAGGCGCTGCTGGCGACGTACGGCCAGGAACGCCCGGAGGACGGGCGGCCGCTGTGGCTCGGCTCGATCAAGTCCAACATCGGGCACACGCAGGCGGCGGCGGGTGTCGCGAGTGTGATCAAGATGGTCATGGCGATGCGCCACGGTCTGCTGCCGGGGACCCTGCACGTCGGCGAGCCGTCGTCGAAGGTGGACTGGTCGGCGGGGGCTGTGGAGCTGCTGACGGAGGCGCGGGAGTGGCCGGAGACGGGTGAGCGTCCGCGCCGTGCGGGTGTGTCGTCGTTCGGCATCAGCGGGACGAACGCGCACGTCATCCTGGAGTCCGTCGAGGAGGAGCCGGAGCCCACCCGCGAGGCGGCGGCCGTGCTGCCTGTGGTGCCGTGGGTCTTGTCGGGCAGGACCCCGGAGGCGTTGGCCGCCCAGGCCGGTCGCCTGCTCGAGACGGTGAGCACCGACGAACTCTCCACGGTCGACGTGGGCCTGACCCTTGCGCTGCATCGCGCTCACCTGGAGCACCGTGCGGTGGTCTTCGGTGCGGGCCGCGAGGATCTGCTGTGCGCGGTGGCCGAGGGGCGTTCGGCGGCGGGTGTGGTGTCGGGTGTGGTCGGGGGAGGGCGTTCGGCGTTCCTGTTCTCCGGTCAGGGTTCGCAGCGGGCGGGGATGGGTCGGGAGCTGTACGACGGGTTCCCGGTGTTCGCGGACGCGTTCGACGCGGTGTGTGCGGAGCTGGACCGGCACCTGGACCGGCCGGTCAGGGACCTGGTCTTCGACCCGGAGTCCGACCTTCTGGACAGGACGGTCTACACCCAGGCCGGTCTGTTCGCCGTCGAGGTGGCTCTGTTCCGCTTGATGGAGCACTGGGGCGTCACCCCTGACTATCTGCTGGGCCACTCCATCGGTGAGCTGGCCGCCGCGCACGTCGCGGGCGTCTGGTCCCTCGACGACGCGGCTGCTCTGGTGGCTGCTCGGGGCCGGCTGATGCAGGCCCTGCCCGAGGGCGGAGCCATGGTTGCCGTGCAGGCGACCGAGGACGAGGTTCTGCCGCTGCTCACGGACAACGTGTCCATCGCGGCCCTGAACGGGCCCACCTCGGTCGTCATTTCGGGTGACGAGGACGAGGTGCTGGCGATCGCGGGCCGTTTCGAGAAGTCGAAGCGGCTGCGGGTGAGTCACGCGTTCCACTCGCCGCGTATGGAGCCGATGCTGGAGGAGTTCCA
>NZ_JACADT010000241.1:0-6958 GCF_013421635.1 Streptomyces sp. UH6
CGAGACCTTCTTCCCCGCCGACGCCGACACGGCGGCACTGCTGCGGGCGGCGGCACCGGCGGCCGAAGTGGGCTGAGGCGGGCCGGGGCGGCTGGGCCCGCGCACCCTGCCCCGCACCGGGCCGGATCGAAACGATCAGTTAGGCTCTGCCCCTTCTGTCGGTCAACTTCCTTTCACATAGGGGCAGATGATGCGCGGTAAGGGACGAACCGCCGGACGGGCACACGGTGTGCTGGCGCTCGCGGTCTCGACCACCCTGGTGGCCGGGTGCGGGGACGGCAGGGGTGATCCGCCGCCGCGGCCGACGGCCGGGCCGGCCGTCACGACCTGCGTGACCTCCTCCGGCGGCCTCGTGGCGGACCTGAACGGCGACGGCTCGCCCGACCGGGTCTCGCCCCCCTCCCTCACCGGGACCGACCTGGTCCTGACCTTCGGTGCCGACGACGGGCGGGAGACGCAGGTGGCTCCCCGGCAACTGGTCGGAGACCGCGGTGAGGACACGGACATCGTCGTGGCCGTCGTGGCCGACTTCGACCAGGACGGCTGGGTCGACCTCTACATCTCCGCCACCCGGGACTCCATCGGCGACGACCCTGAGCTGCCGAGCGTGTCCGAACTGCGGCTCGGACCCTTCTCGCCGCGCGGTCAGGGCCAGGGCGACCACCAGGTGGACCTGTACGAGCCGCACGCCGCCGCCGTCGCCGACTACGACCACGACCGTTACCCGGACCTCGCGGCGTACATCTACGAGGGCGACGGCGTCTACTCGACGGTGGCCCGCCTCGGCGGTGCGAAGGGACTCGACCGGAGTGCGCACGAGGAGAACCAGCGGTACGCGAAGCTGACCGAGCGGGGATCCGTCCCCGACGGCCCGGCCGTGACCGACTGGACGACGTTCCACCCCACCTGTGACGGCGACGACGCCCGGTCGTGACGCCCCGAGAGGAACACAGCCCCGTGAACAGCACGGAACCGCTCACCGTCGAGGAACTCGAGGAGCTCGAGGTGCTTTCGGAGGCGGCGACCCCGGGCCCCTGGCACGTCCGGTTCCTCGACGACGACCACGCCATGAACCTCGTCGCCAGGAGCACGATGCCCGACACCGGCCTCGGTGAGCGCTGGCCCCGCTTCGACCACCACGAGATCGTGGCCGCGACGCTGGTTCAGCAGCCCCGCTACGTCGACTGTGCCGACGAGCTGTGGGACGAGAACGCGCGGTTCATCGCCGCCGCCCGGGACGCTGTTCCCCGCCTCGTCGCGGAGATCCGCCGGCTGCGGGCACTCGAGGAGTCCCGGCCGCCGTCGTGAGGACGCGACGGGGCCGCTCCGTCGCGTCCGGCTCCTGCCGCCGTGGGCGCGGCTTGACCCTCACGTGGCGTCAGGCCGCATAGTCGCTGCCGTGGAGGATCACTGGACCGTGGGACGCGTGGCGGAGCTGGCCGGCGTGAGCGTCCGCACGCTGCATCACTATGACGCGATCGGGCTCGTCCGCCCGTCGTCCCGGACCGCGTCCGGATACCGGGCCTATGCGGCGGGTGACGTGGAGCGGCTGCGGGAGGTGCTGGCGTACCGGCGGCTGGGCTTCGGCCTGCGGGAGGTCGGGGAGCTGGTCGGCGACCCGTCCACCGACGCGGTCGCGCACCTGCGCCGGCTGCGCGCCCTGCTGCTGGAGCGGCGTGATCGCGCCGACGCCATGGTGACGGCCATCGACAGGGAGCTCGCGGTGCGGGCGAAGGGACTGAGGGTGACGCCGGAGGAGCAGCTGGAGGTGCTCGGTGCGCGGCTGTACGACAGGATCGGCGACGCCTACACCGCGACACGGCGTACCGAGCCACGGATCGCCGCGCAGATCTGGGACGCGCTCGGGGACGCGCGGACGGTGCTGAACGTCGGGGCCGGCACCGGCTCGTACGAGCCCGCCGATCGCGACGTCACCGCCGTGGAGCCGTCCGCGGTGATGCGGGCGCAGCGGCGTGCCGGGGCGGCACCGTGCGTGGCCGCCGCCGCGGAGTTCCTGCCGTTCGAGGACCGGTCCTTCGACGCCGCGATGGCCGTCTCCACGGTCCACCACTGGGGGGACCCGATGACGGGACTGCGCGAGATGCGACGCGTGGCCCGGCGCGTGGTGGTCCTCACGTTCGACACGGACGAGCCCGGATGGCAGGACCGGTTCTGGCTCACCCGCGACTACCTGCCCGAGTTCGCCGCCGTCCTCGCGGACTTCCCCTCCCTCGCCGCGATGGCCGACGCGATCGGCGCACGCGTCGAGGCGGTGCCCGTTCCCTGGGACTGTGCCGACGGCCTGTTCGAGGCGTACTGGCGCCGGCCGGCCGCGTATCTGGAGGACCACGTGCGCCGTGCGATGTCGGTGTGGACGAAGGTCGGGGCGGAGGCCGAGCGGCGGGCGGTACGAAGCCTCGGCGACGACCTCGACTCCGGCCGGTGGGCGGAGCGCAACAGCGACCTCGTCGGCCTCGACGCGGCGGACCTCGGCCTCCGCCTCCTCGTCGCCTGACCCGTGTCGCGCGTTCGGTGCCTCACCCCGGTGGGTGTCCAGCGGGGATCACGGTCGGCGGTCGATCGTGGTCACCGGGCCAGAGCCACAGGGTTCCGAGGGGGAACAGTGGGTCCTCCCCGGAGGGGTCGCCGAGCCGGGAGAGCCAGCCCATGACACCGGCCTCGCCATCGACTCTCACCGAGACCAGCGGGCACGCGGGACACGCCGACATCCTGCGCGAGCAGCTCGACGGATCGACGGGGACCACGGCCCGGCACGCGGCCCCCGCACCACGACGGGGCCTTCTGGGAAGCCCGGCGCGCGCAGATCGAGCGAGCCGCCGAAGCAGCCGCGACCGCTGAAGCCGCCACAGCTGCCGCAGCTACCACCACCGGCCTCGGCCCGGAGCGCCGGCCCTTCACGACACCGCGGGTTCGACCTCAGTAGCAACCGGGCCGGGTCAGTTGCCACCGGACCCGGCGGCACCGCCATCCGCGGCCAACGCCTGCCGGATGGTTCCGATCCAGGCATGGTCGTCGGCGAGTACGCCGCCGAGCGCCGACAAGGTGCGCTCGAAGGCCGCTCTGGCGTCTTCGGGCGTGAGCAGCCGGAGGTCGAGTCGGCACTGATCCCGCCGGAAGCCGGTCATCAGCGGTTCCTGATGGCGGGCGCCGAATGCGGCGGTCTCGCCTTCCAGGACCTGCTCGTACAGCCCCAGCGCCTCGGTCTTGTCTCCGTGCAGGTGGAGCATCCGGGCCAGGCAGAAGGCGGCGTTGCGGGTCCGCTTGTCGCCGGGGCCCAGAACCTGCGTGTAGGAGGAGACCACCTGCCGCAGTTCGGCCTGGGCCTCGTCGTGGCGCGCGAGCTCCTGCAAGGTGTGGGCCAGACAGTGCCGCTCGGACAGCACGACGGAGTCCTGCGGGTCCACGAGCTGGAGCCGGTCCTCGATCACCGCACGGATCTCGCGCTCGGCCTCTTCGGAGCGGCCGTCCTGGCGTATCAGGTCGCCGCGTTTGTGCCGGAGCCGTAGCGCCTGGGAGCACCGGGGGGAGCGCGCGTCATCGCTGTCGTCGAACCAGGTGAGGGAGGTGTCGAGGATTTCGACGGCGTCCGACCGACGGCCTTGGTGCGTGAGGTTGTCGGTCAGGCAGTGGGTGAGGTCCCAGTAGAGGCTCACACCCATTCCGTCCGCCGCTTCCAGGTCGTCGAGCACCGACCGGTATTCGACCTCCGCCTCGGCCCACCGCTCGGCAGCGTCGAACGCGTGCGCCATTTGATGCCGTTGATGCAGGGGAAGGAAACGGTGATCCCCTTGGGAGGCGACGTACTCGATCATGGCCCGGTACTCGGCGTTGCCTCCCGCCCCGTCGTGACTCCTGAGCGCGATCAGGTTGGCGAGTGATCCGTGGATGAGCAGGTTGTAGGTGTCCGCGGGTCGAAGCGTCCGACGACTCGCCATCAGCACCGCCCGCAGCTCGGCCTCCGTCTCGGCGTCGGACGCCTGGCCGCTCAGGTGCCGGGAGACCGCGAGGTCGTGACGGGTGATCAGTGTCTCCGGGTGATCCTCGCCCAGCTCGGCCGACTGCTCGGCCAGCAGTTCCTCGCACTTGCGGGCATGCGCCTCGGGGCGATCGCTCGCCAGGATCAGCTGGCTGGCCACGCCGTGCGTCAGCAGGGTGTAGGGATCGTCGGGGCCGAGTACACGGCGTCGGACCGCGCGCACCTCTCGCAGTTCGGCGACCGTGTCGTCCTCCGGCGCCTTGCCGTGCTCGAACCGGAAACACGCGAGGTCGTGACGGGTGATCAGGGTTTCCGGATGCTCCGGGCCCAGCCGCTCCACCTGTGCGGCGAGGACTTCCTCGTACTCCCGCTCCTTCTCCTCACCGCTGGGCAGGGCGATGAGAGCGCGGTGCCGGACGGAGAGCCTGGTGGGGTGGTCCGGGCCGAGGGCACCGCTGCGCTCGGTGAGGACACGCACCACTTCTTCGGCCGTGTCCGAGTTGGAGAAGACGTAGAAGGCGAACGCGGCGAGGCCGGCGCGCAGCAGGGGCAGCAGCACTCGTTCCGCGTCGTCCTCCGGTGCCGCGCCGAGGGCGGCCCCGACGTGGGGGGCCAGCAGCCGCCACCAGGACCAGTTGGCCGGCTGCTCGGGAGGGAGCGCGGCGCCCTCTTCCAGGATGCGGGCGACGGCACGCCAGATGGCCAGGCGGTCGGCAACGGGACCGTCCGCCAGTCGGAGCGCGTTGGCCTCGAGGACGAGCCGATGGCTGACGAGGCACGGGACGGGGTTCTGCTCGACGTCCGAGCCGTGGGGCCCGACATCCACGACGTCCACGAGACTCAGGTCGATCAGCGCTTCCAGGGCCCGGTCCGCGCGGCCCGGGTCCAGGGCGGCACCGCCCTCACCGGTCCGTCGGGACCTCTCGGCGGGGAAGACGTCCTCTGCCGCCGGAAGTGCCTCGGAGTGGAGCAACGCGACGGGGAAGGGCGACGGAGCGCCGCAGGACAGCAACCGCATGAGGAGGCGGGCCTCCGGCAGCCGCTGTTCCTCCAGGAGGTCGAGGGACAGCTCCCAGGTGCGTCCCACCAGGCGCCTGTGCATCTGCTCCGTCCCGGCGTCGTCGAGAGGGCGGCGCTCGCCCTCGTCGAGGAAGCCCGCTCCGGCCTCTCCGAGCGCCTCGGTGTAGGCGGCGAAGCTCCGCAGTCTGCCTCCGGGCCGAGAGCCTCGGTGGCGCAGCAGTCCGGCACCGCGGGCGGCCCTGGACAGGTAGGACCCCGCCAGTTTCAGCGCCAGCGGCAGTCCGCCCAGTCGCTCCGCGAGGACCTGGGCCTCGACGGGGTCGCCCGCCTCCCCGGCGAGGTCCAGGAGTACGTCCCGTCCGTCGAGCGGGCTGAGCACGTCGATCCGATGGGTCTCCGCCTCGTGTCCCCACACGTGCGGGTTGCCGACCCTCGAGGTCACCACGGTCATCCCCGCGCGGCTGGAACGCAGCCAGCCGGTGCCGTCACCAGGGACGCCGCTCTCCGCGGCCAGCCACTCCGGCTCGTCGGCGTTGTCCACCACCAGCAGCCAGGGCTGTACGGCGGCGTCGAGTTCGCCCCAGACCAGGTCGGTGGCGCTGAGCCGGCCGGACCACGCCGCCTCGACGGCCTCCTCGTCGGCACCGAGCTCGCGCGCGACCTCCCGCATGCCGATCACCAGCCGGTCCGGCGTGGACGCGGAAAGCCAGAAGACGCGGTACCCCCGGTCCCGGGCCTGCCGCGCCAGGTGGAGGGCCATGGTGGTCTTGCCGCAGCCGCCCATGCCGAAAAGGATCTGCGGTCCGCTCCCGCTCCTGCTCCCGCTCCCGCTCGCGCTCGCGCTCGCGCTCGCCGCGAGTCTGCTGCCCAGGAGGTCCAGCAGCTCGTCACGACCGCGTACCCGCAGCGGGAGTTCTCCGTAGGGCGGGCGGATGGAGAAGGTTCCGGGGCCCGTCCCGCCGGGTGCCGTGGGCGGTGCCGTCTCCTCAGGGCCGCTGTCGGGCCGGCCGCCCTCCCGGGCCGCCTGCTTCTCCTCCTCCACGGCGTTCCTGGCGGCTTCGTAGGCGGTGCGCCAGCCCCGGTCGGGGGCGACATCGCAACCGCGCAGGAGAGCGGCGAGCGTCTCCCACTTGGGCACGTGCCGGCCCGTCAACGCGTCGGAGATGGTCGTCCGGCTGATGCCCGTCCCCTCCGCCAGTTCCCGTACCCCGACGTAACCGGCCCGCTGCGCCACGGTCCTCAGACCGTCCGCCAGGTCCCGCACGGCCCGGGGCGCCTCAGGAACGGCCTTTCCGAATCCCGCCGCCATTCGGTCGCCTCCCCCTGTCCTGCCGGGCTCCGAGCTTATGTCCGTGTCCGCCCGGACGTCCCCCGGACGGCGGACAACACGTGTTCGGGCCGGTCCGCGGTGTCCTGTCCGGCGTTCGTCCGACGCCCGTTGGGGACAGCTGGACGCCTCGCTACCACAGAGGGGAGGCGGCCGACGGAGCCGCGTCACCCGAGGGAGAGGGCAGGGGACATGGAACTGGTCATGGCGGCGGTGGACTTCGTACGTGAGCACGCCTCCGAGCTGTCGGTGGGGATCGGGATCTGCCGGCTGGCCGTCGACACGGTGCGGGGCGTCCGGTCACTGGTGAGGCGGCACCGGACGAACCGGTCGACGCGTGAGGGTGAGGTGGACGGGGCTCGAGGCCCCCGCGGCGCCGGGGAGGGGGCGCACGACCTGCCTCCGTCCTGAGCGGGGCGGCCGGCCCCGCGGGCCCGGTGGACGGGGCTTCCTCCCCGGGCCCGCGGGGAGAGGCGCGTGCCACGGGTCCGCCGCACGCCGGGGCGGCTGCGAGGTTCGCTCCCGCGGATCAGCGTGGACGTCCGTTCCGTGGCTCTGCGCGGCCGGATCGGCCACGCCGCCGTCCGCCCTCGGCCGCCGTCCCTCCGCCCTCC
>NZ_JACADT010000242.1:0-6937 GCF_013421635.1 Streptomyces sp. UH6
CGGGGCCCCGGCCGACCGCGGTGGTCTGCGACGACGACATGCTCGCCGTGGGCGCCTACAAGGCGGCCCGCCGGCTGGGGCTGCGGGTCCCCGGTGACCTCTCGGTCACCGGGGTCGACGACCAGGTCCTCGCGAAGGCGCTGGAGCCGGAACTCACCACCGTCCGCCTGGACGCGGAGCTGACCGGCGAACGCGGCATGGAGGCGCTGCTGTCGGTGATCGACGGCCGGGCCCCCGTCACCCACGACATCCCGGTCGAGCTGGTGGTCCGCGGCTCCACCGCTCCCCCGCCCGGGGCCTGACCCACCTCCGCTGCGGGCCCGCACTTCCCGGCCGGGCCCGGACACGACCGTGCCGCGTGAGCACGGCGAACCGTGCGCACGCGGCACAGGTGCGGGGCGGGAACCCGCCGCGCCTCGTGGCCCCTTGGCCGTCAGCTGTCGGAGGAGTCCGGTTCCGCGTCCGGCCCGTCCGGCTGCTTCGCGTCGGAGGCCGTCCCACCGCCCTCACCGGCCGCGGTGAGCAGACGCTCCAGGCGCGGGCCGGTGATCCGGCGGAACTTCCGCCGCTGCGGCCGGGTGCGGTCCAGTACGGCCACCTCCAGGCGCTCCGCGGGGATCTCCCGCTCGCTGCCGCTGGTGTCCCGGGAAAGCGCCTGCACGGCCAGCTTGAGCGCCTCGGCGAGGGTCATGCCCTCCCGGTGGCGCTGGTCCAGGTAGGAGCTGATCTGCTCGGCGTTGCCGCCGACCGCGACCGAGCCGTGCTCGTCGACGATGGAGCCGTCGTGCGGCAGCCGGTAGATCTGGTCGCCGTCGGGGGTCTCCCCGACCTCGGCGACCACCAGCTCGACCTCGTAGGGCTTCTCCCCCGCGCTGGAGAAGATGGTGCCCAGCGTCTGCGCGTACACGTTGGCCAGGCCGCGCGCGGTCACGTCGCCCCGGTCGTAGGTGTAGCCGCGCAGGTCCGCGTAGCGGACGCCGCCGATGCGCAGGTTCTCGTACTCGTTGTACTTGCCCGCCGCGGCGAAGCCGATGCGGTCGTAGATCTCGCTGAACTTGTGCAGCGCGCGGGACGGGTTCTCACCGACGAAGACGATGCCGTCGGCGTACTGCAGCACGACCAGACTGCGGCCGCGCGCGATGCCCTTGCGGGCGTATTCCGCCCGGTCCGCCATCGCCTGCTGGGGTGAGACATAGAACGGCGTCGACACCGGTTATCCGTCCCTTTCCGTCGATTCCGTCGAAGGGTCTGAAGAGGTCACAGGGATCGTCCTCGCAGGTCCACGAGGGCGCGACGCGCCGTCAGAGGAGCGCCGCACGCGGACCGTCGGGCTCCTGGAGCCTGCGGTCGAGGACCGAGCGGGCGATCCCCGAGGACTCCTCCTCCGTCAGCCGGCGGAACCCGTCCTCGGTGATCACGGTGACGATCGGGAAGATCCGGCGGGCCATGTCCGGGCCGCCCGTCGCCGAGTCGTCGTCGGCCGCGTCGTACAGGGCCTGGACGACCAGGGTGGTGGCCTGTTCCTCCGTCAGGTCCTCGCGGTAGAGCTTCTTCATCGAGCCGCGCGCGAACAGCGAGCCGGAGCCCGTGGCCGCGAAGCCCGCCTGCTCGTCGGAGCGGCCGCCCGTGACGTCGTAGGAGAAGATCCGGCCCTTGCGGCGGTCGAGGTCGTACCCCGCGAACAGCGGCACCACGGCCAGGCCCTGCATGGCCATGCCGAGGTTGGAGCGGATCATCGTCGACAGCCGGTTGGCCTTGCCCTCGAGGGACAGCTGGGCGCCCTCGACCTTCTCGAAGTGCTCCAGCTCCAGCTGGAACAGCTTCACCATCTCCACGGCCAGACCGGCGGTGCCCGCGATGCCCACCGCGGAGTAGTCGTCGGCCGGGAACACCTTCTCGATGTCGCGCTGGGCGATCACGTTGCCCATGGTGGCCCGCCGGTCACCGGCCAGGACCACACCGCCCGGGAACGTCACCGCCACGATGGTGGTGCCGTGCGGGGCCTCGACGACGCCCTGCGTGGGCGGCAGCTGCCGGTTGCCGGGCAGCATGTCCGGCTGGTGTCCGGCCAGGAAGTCCATGAACGAGGAGGATCCCGGGGTCAGGAAGGCGGCCGGCAGTCGCCCGGTGTCACGAGTGTTGGCTTCCACGCATTTCCTTCCGAAGAACACGGCTTCCGCGCTGCGTCCGCGTCGACGCCGCGCGGCTGAAGCAAGCTGAAGCACAGTTATGTCACGGACCCTACCCGCACCTCGGCCATGATCCACCTTCATGTGCCGAAGCACGGGGGCCGCCCGAGGGCAGCCCCCGTGCTCGGCTCTGTGCCTTCGCTTCGGAGGCCCGCAGGGCCTACTGGCCGCCCTTCTGAACGAATGACCGCACGAATTCCTCGGCGTTGGATTCGAGCACGTCGTCGATCTCGTCCAGGACGGAGTCGACGTCGTCGCTGAGCGCCTCCTGCCGTTCCTTCAGGTCCTCGCTCGCCTGCGCGTCCTGCGCCTGCTCGTCGACCTCCTCGGTCGACCGCGTGGCCTTCTGCTGTCCGCCGCCGGTGTCCTTGGTCGCCATAACCCTCACCCCGCTCGGTTCGACGTTCTTGATCAGACCCTACTAGCAGGGTCCGACATCGACCCCACAGTTCCCTCACACGGAGAAACCATCCCGATGATTCCCCTTCGGGACCGATCCCACCCCGATCACGGGGCGGAAGATCGATCAGCGGTTCCCGCTCAGCACCTTGACCAGCTCCTCCGCCGTCCGGCACCGGTCGAGGAGTTCCTTGACGTGCGCCCGGGTGCCGCGCAGCGGCTCCAGGGTGGGCACCCGTTGCAGAGAGTCACGGCCGGGCAGGTCGAAGATCACCGAGTCCCAGGACGCCGCCGCCACGTCGTCCGCGTACTGCTCCAGGCACCGGCCCCGGAAGTAGGCCCGGGTGTCCTCTGGGGGCTGTGTGACGGCCCTGAGGACGTCCTGCTCGTCCAGCAGCCGCTTCATCCGCCCGCGGGCCGCCAGACGGTTGTAGAGGCCCTTGTCGGGCCGCACGTCGGCGTACTGCAGGTCGACCAGGTGCAGCCGGGGGGCGTCCCAGTCCAGGGTGTCCCGCCGGCGGTAGCCCTCCATGAGCTCCCGCTTGGCCACCCAGTCCAGCTCGCCGGCCAGGCTCATCGGGTCGTTCTCCAGCCGGCCGAGGACGTCCTCCCAGCGGGACAGGACGTCCTTGGTCTGGTCGTCGGCGTCGGCCCCGAAGCGTTCCTCGACGTACTTGCGGGCCAGCTCGTAGTACTCCATCTGGAGCTGCACCGCGGTGAGCTTGCGGCCGCTGCGCAGCACGACCAGACGCTTGAGCGTCGGGTCGTGCGAGACCTGGTGCAGGGTGCGCACCGGCTGGTCGACGGCCAGGTCGACGGCGATGAAACCGTCCTCGATCATGGAGAGCACCAGGGAGGTGGTGCCGAGCTTGAGATAGGTCGAGATCTCGGAGAGGTTCGCGTCGCCGATGATCACGTGCAGGCGGCGGTACTTCTCCGCGTCCGCGTGCGGCTCGTCGCGGGTGTTGATGATGGGCCGCTTCAGGGTCGTCTCGAGGCCCACCTCGACCTCGAAGTAGTCCGCGCGCTGGCTCAGCTGGAAGCCGTGCTCGTTGCCGTCCTGGCCGATGCCGACCCGGCCGGCGCCCGCGAAGACCTGGCGGGAGACGAAGAAAGGGGTCAGGTGGCGCACGATGTCCGAGAAGGCGGTCTCCCGCTTCATCAGGTAGTTCTCGTGCGTCCCGTAGGAGGCGCCCTTGTTGTCGGTGTTGTTCTTGTAGAGGTGGATGGGCTGCGCGCCGGGCAGCTGGGCCGCCCGCTCGGCGGCCTCGGCCATGATCCGCTCGCCCGCCTTGTCCCACAGCACCGCGTCCCGCGGGTTGGTGACCTCGGGGGCGCTGTACTCGGGATGGGCGTGGTCCACGTAGAGACGGGCGCCGTTGGTCAGGATCACGTTGGCGAGGCCGATGTCCTCGTCCGTGAGCTGGCTGGAGTCGGCGACCTCCCGCGCCAGGTCGAAACCGCGCGCGTCCCGCAGCGGGTTCTCCTCCTCGAAGTCCCAGCGGGCCCGGCGGGCCCGGTGCATCGCCGCCGCGTAGGCGTTGACGATCTGGGACGAGGTGAGCATGGCATTGGCGTTGGGGTGGCCGGGGACGGAGATCCCGTACTCCGTCTCGATCCCCATCACTCGCCGTACGGTCATGCGGCCCTCCTTGCCCGGCGGCGCCCTCGGTCGGGGGCGGCCCTCAAGTACCACCCGTGCTCCGGCGCAGGTGCGGTGCCCGTTCGCTCTGCCCGCGGCGACGGAGCGGCGGTACCGACGAGCCTAGAACGCCCATGCGCCGACGGGGAGATCATTAGTCCCTTTGCCCCTCCCGCGGCGCCCGGTCGTCCTGCCGGGCGGAGCGGGAGAAGGCGGCCGCGGGCGCCCCGAAGGGCATCCGCGGCCGCCCCCTTCTCGTTACAGGTACTGACCGGTGTTGGCCACCGTGTCGATGGACCGTCCGGTGTCCGAGCCCTGCTTCCCGGTGATCAGGGTCCGGATGTACACGATCCGCTCGCCCTTCTTGCCGGAGATCCGGGCCCAGTCGTCCGGGTTGGTCGTGTTGGGCAGGTCCTCGTTCTCCTTGAACTCGTCCACACACGCCTGGAGGAGGTGGGAGACCCGCAGACCCTTCTGCTCGTGGTCGAGGAAGTCCTTGATCGCCATCTTCTTGGCGCGGCCCACGATGTTCTCGATCATGGCTCCGGAGTTGAAGTCCTTGAAGTACAGGACCTCCTTGTCGCCGTTGGCGTAGGTGACCTCCAGGAAGCGGTTCTCCTCGGACTCCGCGTACATGTGCTCCACCGCGGACTGGATCATGGCCTGGACGGTGGCGGACTTGTCGCCGCCGTGCTCGGCCGTGTCGTCCCCGTGGAGCGGCAGGCGCTCGGTGAGGTACTTCCCGAAGATGTCCTTGGCCGCCTCGGCGTCCGGACGCTCGATCTTGATCTTCACATCGAGCCGGCCCGGCCGCAGGATCGCCGGGTCGATCATGTCCTCGCGGTTGGAGGCGCCGATCACGACCACGTTCTGCAGCCCCTCGACGCCGTCGATCTCGGCGAGGAGCTGGGGGACGATGGTGTTCTCGACGTCCGAGCTGACGCCCGAGCCGCGGGTGCGGAAGAGGGACTCCATCTCGTCGAAGAAGACGATGACGGGCGTGCCCTCGCTGGCCTTCTCACGGGCCCGCTGGAAGACCAGGCGGATCTGCCGCTCGGTCTCGCCGACGTACTTGTTCAGGAGCTCGGGGCCCTTGATGTTGAGGAAGAAGCTCTTCCCCGCGGCCTGACCGGTGACCTCGGCGACCTTCTTGGCCAGCGAGTTCGCCACGGCCTTGGCGATGAGCGTCTTGCCGCATCCGGGCGGGCCGTAGAGCAGGACGCCCTTGGGCGGGCGCAGCTCGTGCTCCTTGAAGAGGTCGGGGTAGAGATAGGGGAGTTCGACCGCGTCCCGGATGGCCTCGATCTGGCCGCCGAGACCGCCGATCTGCTCGTACCCGATGTCGGGGACCTCTTCGAGGACCAGCTCCTCGACCTCGCTCTTGGGCACGACCTCGTAGACGTACCCGGAGCGGGGTTCGAGCAGCAGGGCGTCGCCGGCCCGGATGACGACGTCGAGCAGCGGTTCGGCGAGCCGGACCACCTTCTCCTCGTCGGTGTGCCCGACCACCAGGGCGCGCTCGCCGTCCTCCAGGATCTCCTTGAGGGTGACGATCTCGCCGACGCGCTCGAACTCCATGGCGGCGACCACGTTGAGCGCCTCGTTGAGCATCACCTCCTGGCCGCGCCGGAGCTCGTCGAGGTCGATGCTGGGACTGACGTTCACCCGGAGCTTGCGGCCGCCGGTGAAGATGTCGGCCGTTCCGTCCTCGTTCGCCGCGAGGAACACGCCGAAACCGGCCGGCGGCTGGGCGAGCCGGTCGACCTCCTCCTTGAGGGCCACGATCTGGTCGCGGGCCTCCCGGAGGGTGCCGGCGAGCCGCTCGTTCTGCGCGGACACGCCGGCCAGATTGGTCTGCAGCTCGACGATCCGCTCTTCGAGAAGCCTCGTGTGCCGCGGAGAGTCGGCGAGCTTGCGTCGCAGGACGGCGATCTCCTGCTCAAGGTAGGCGATCTGCCCGGCCGGGTCCTCGGACCCTCGACCCGGGCGGATGCCGCGGTTCATGTCGTCGTCGTGGGCTGCCACGGTCCTCACCTCCTCCAAGGGGAGCTGGACGCTTCCAGACCCTACCTGGGCGGGTGTCGATTGAAACCCTAGATCACAAAGACCGTCGGAAGGTGTCCGATCTTCACCCTTGCGCTCTCCCTCACTGCCAGGGAGATACCCAAGGATCGTGGATCGAAAGCAGTGAACATCAACGGCCGTGACCGGACGGCAGGCGGTGCGGCCCTCAGACCTGTTCGGTGTCGTCCGCGGAGCCGCGGTGGAACGCGCCGTCGGCCCAGCGCCAGTTGACGTCCTCCTCGACGTCCGGGCAGCAACTGGGCACCTTCGCCGAGGAGTAACCGAGCACCGTGGCCTCGACCTGGCCGTCGCGCACCGCCAGGCCGGTGACGGTGTGGCGTTCCTCCGGTTCCACCAGGGTGGCGACGAGGCGCGCCGTGTCGGTGTCCGCCGCACGGGTGAGGACGTAGACGGCGTCGGGGGGCGTTCCCATGGCGCTGTCGCAGTGCACGGCGGCGACCGTCTCGGGGCTGCCGTCCCCGTCGAGGTCGCCCGCGGCCTGCCGGACGACCACCGGCTCGGCGATGTCTCCGCAGTCGAGGGGGAAGCTCACGGCGGCCGGGTCCGGCGCCGGGCGTTCGGCGGGGGCGGCCGTCGCGGCCTTGCCGTCCTTGGGCTGCACCGCCGTGGCGTGGCCGGGCTG
>NZ_JACADT010000243.1:0-6917 GCF_013421635.1 Streptomyces sp. UH6
CTCCAGCGCCCGCGCGATCCCGAAGTCGATCACCCGCGGCCCGTCGATGGTGATCAGCACGTTGGACGGCTTGAGGTCCCGGTGCACCAGCCCCGCGCCGTGGATGTCGCTCAGCGCCCGCGCCAGCCCGGCCGCCAGGATCCGCACCGTCCGCTCCGGCAGCGCCCCGTGGTCCCGGCCGACCACCCGCTCCAGCGAGGGCCCCGCCACGTACCCGGTGGCCACCCACGGCACCGCGGCCTCGGTGTCGGCGTCCAGCACCGGCGCCGTCCAGTCCCCGCCGACCCGCCGCGCCGCCCGCACCTCCTGGCGGAACCGGGCCCGGAACTCCTCGCGCTCGGCGAGCTCCGCCCGCACCAGCTTCACGGCCACCGTGCGGCCCCGGTCCGACCGTGCCAGGTACACCCGCCCCATGCCGCCCGCGCCCAGTCGCGCCAGCAGCCGGTACGCCCCGATCCGCTCCGGGTCGCCCGCACCCAGCATCTCCATCGCCGTCGTCCTCCCCCCGGACCGGGCACCGCGCCCCGCGGCCCCCGACAGCTCGTGACTCCGAAGGGTAACCGCGCTTCTCCCCGGCCGTGCCACGGGCCGGACACGCCCGCGCAACAGGCCCGACGGCACCACGCCGCCTCCGTGACGGCCCTGTCGCCGCCCGGCGCAGTGGATCTACGCTCTGCCGCATGACCTCCACGACGCCGCACACCCCTCAGCCCGACCCCGAGACCGGCGCCGCCGTCAAGGCCGCGGACCGTGCCCATGTCTTCCACTCCTGGTCCGCGCAGGAACTCATCGACCCGCTCGCCGTGGCAGGCGCGGAGGGGTCGTACTTCTGGGACTACGACGGCAGGCGGTACCTGGACTTCTCCAGCGGGCTGGTCTTCACCAACATCGGCTACCAGCACCCCAAGGTGGTCGCCGCGATCCAGGAGCAGGCCGGGAAGCTCGCCACATTCGCCCCCGCGTTCGCCGTGGAGGCCCGCTCGGAGGCGGCCCGGCTGATCGCCGAGCGCACCCCCGGCGACCTCGACAAGATCTTCTTCACCAACGCGGGCGCCGAGGCCGTCGAGCACGCGATCCGGATGGCGCGCCTGCACACCGGCCGCCACAAGGTCCTCTCCGCCTACCGCTCGTACCACGGCGGCACCCAGCAGACGGTGAACGTGACCGGCGACCCGCGCCGCTGGGCCTCCGACACCGGGCAGGCCGGCGTGGCCCGCTTCTGGGCCCCGTTCCTCTACCGGTCCCGCTTCTACGCGGAGAACGAGGAGCAGGAGTGCGCCCGGGCGCTGGAGCACCTGGAGACCACGATCGCCTTCGAGGGCCCGGCGACGATCGCCGCGGTGATCCTGGAGTCGGTCCCGGGCGGCGCGGGGATCATGGTGCCGCCGCCGGGCTACCTCCAGGGCGTCCGGGAGATCTGCGACCGGTACGGCATCGTGTTCGTCCTGGACGAGGTGATGGCCGGCTTCGGCCGCACCGGCACCTGGTTCGCCGCCGACCTGTTCGACGTGGTGCCCGACCTGATGACGTTCGCCAAGGGCGTCAACTCCGGCTACGTCCCGCTGGGCGGCGTGGCGATCTCGGCGAAGATCGCCGAGACCTTCGCGCGCCGCCCCTACCCCGGCGGCCTCACCTACTCCGGGCACCCGCTGGCCTGCGCGGCGGCCGTCGCGACGATCCGGGTGATGGAGGAGGAGGGCATCGTGGAGAACGCCGCGCGGCTGGGCGCGGAGGTTCTGGGCCCGGGGCTGCGGGAGCTGGCGGAGCGGCATCCCTCGGTGGGCGAGGTGCGCGGCGTCGGCATGTTCTGGGCCGTGGAGCTGGTCCGCGACCGCGCGACCCGTGAGCCGCTGGTGCCGTACAACGCGACCGGGGAGGACAACGCGCCGATGGCCGCCTTCGCCGCGGCTGCCAAGGCCAACGGGCTGTGGCCGTTCGTGAACATGAACCGGACGCACGTGGCGCCGCCGTGCACGATCACCGAGAGCGAGCTCAAGGAGGGACTGGCCGCGCTGGACGCCGCGCTGGCCGTGGCGGACACCCACACCGTGTGACCCCGCACCGGGTGACCCGCGCTGTGTGACCCCACACGTGTAATCCCGCACTGTGTGACCCCGCGCTGTGTGACCCCACACCGTGTGACCCCGCACTGTGTGACCCCACACCGCCATGCCGCGCACCCACCCCGCTCCGCCCCTCCCCGTCCGGCCGCCGCGGCGCGTGCCGGGCGGACGGGGAGGGAGGGGAGGGGCCGGGGGCCCGCTCGCCCGCCGCTGGTTAAGGTGACCGCAGACCCGCCGCGGAGGTACCGCGGGCGCACCAGGGAAGGGAGAGCGCCGATGGGAGCGACCGGCGCCCCCGGCCCCGTGACCCGCAGCACCCTGCGGCAGCAGATCGCCGAGGCGTTGCGCGACGAGGTGCTGGCCGGCCGGCTGCACCCCGGCGAGGAGTTCACCGTCAAGGAGATCGCCGAGCAGTACGGCGTCTCCGCCACCCCGGTCCGCGAGGCGCTGGTCGACCTGGCCGCGCAGGAGCTGCTGGAGGCGGTGCAGCACCGCGGGTTCCAGGTGCGGGCGTTCAGCGTCGAGGACTTCCGGTACATCGTGCAGGCACGGGTGCTGGTCTCGGACGGCATCTTCGACCGGCTGACCGCCCGGGCGCGGGCCGCCGACCGCGCCTTCCCCGACGAGGCGGAGGCGGCGTCGCTGCTCGCGGTCCGCAGGCGCGGCGAGGAATGCCAGCGGGCCGCTCAATCGGGGGAGTTGTCGGTGCTGATCGGCTACGACCTGCGCTTCTGGCGTGAGTTGAGCAGCCTCTTCGGCAACCCGTACCTCACGGACTTCCTGCACCGGCTGCGCGTACAGGCCTGGGTGTGCACGGTGCAGCACCTGCGCAGGCTCTCCGACCTGCGCGAACACATGTGGGCCGGGCATACGTCCCTGGTGGACGCACTGGGGCGCGGCGACACCACGGAGTCGCGGCGTCTGGTCGCGGAGAGCAACTCCTTCTCCCTGGAACTGGTGGAACGCCTCACCGCCTCGGGCCGCGAGCAGGGCACCCGGACGCCCGGGGACGGATAGAGGCCCCTTCCACGGGGGACCACATCTGCACGGGCCGGTCCGGGCCCGCCCCGCACCCACTACGCTTCCCATTCCACCTCTGACCCGAGGAGCCGTCCTTTGGCCTGTGACCTGTGGCTGGTCCCGCTCGTCGACGTGTTGTGCCACACCCCGGACAACCCCTTCGCCGAAGAACTCGCCCTGTACGACCGGGCGTTGATGGCAACCGGAGCGCAACCGGTGCCGATCCACCAGTACATGCCGGGCATTTCGGGCGACGTCGCCCCGGTCGCCGGCTTCGACTACGAGGCACTGCACTTCCTGCGGCGGGTCTACCTGCTCCAGGCCTGCGGGCTGCCGGTGACGCCGGTGGACGAACTGGGCGGCGACTACGAGCAGTTGCTGGAGATGTTCGAGGGAACGGCGCAGCAGTCACATCTGGTCTGGCACTACGACCACGCCGGGGCCTACCTCCCGGTGGACTTCCCGCACCCGCTGGTCAACGACGAACTCCTCGACAACGGCGGACCGTTGGGTTCCTCGCACGGTCTGCTGCGCGACCTGGAGTTCATCGGGCCCGCGCTGGGCATCGACCCCGCCAACCCGCCCGCCGCGCCCGCGCCGCCGTCCGCGCCCACGGAGCTGGAGCAGCCGGCGGAACCGGCGCCGTACGACCCGAGCCCGTTCGCCCGCGAACGTCACGTGTGGCTGGGGCTGCACGCGGCGGCGGTGCGGAGTCTGGGGCAGGGGTCGATGATCGTGTTCAGCTGATGGGAGAGGCGGAGGCCGCCCGGGCCTACGGGCGGTACCCGGAGCTGTTGCCGGAATTCGTCCGGGACGCGCGGGGCGAGGACGGACGGCAGGTCGTCGTCCTGCGCTGGGAGGAGTCCCAGGAGCTGGCGCGCCTCAGCCTCTCCCGGTTCCCCGCGTGGAACAGCGTGAGCCTGGACTGGTCGGCGGTTCCCCCGGTGGAGTCCGTGGAGTGGGACGACGGGGCCGGGTTCGCGGCGGTGCTGCGGCGGTACGGCGCGGGGGCGGACGCGGTGGTCGTCTTCTGGGGCGACCTCTCGGTCCCCACGGTGGTGATGCCGGTGGACGTCGCGGTGCGACGCGCGGCCGAACTGTGGGACGTCGGGCCCGAGTTCTGGACGTATCCGCTCGACGGCGACGTCCTGGTCGAGGCGCGCTGGGGCTCCCCCGTCGTGGTGGGTCGTATCCCCTCGGACCCGGCCCAGGCCCCGGCCCCGGTCCCCTGAGGAGCCGCACCCGCCCGGCCCGGTGACCCGCGGGAGGAACCCGCGGGCCGCCGGGCCGGGAGTGGGGTCAGGCGGAGAGGGTCTCCGCGAGGACCCGGGCGGCGCGCTCGGTGTCGGCGAAGCCGACGTACAGCGGGGTGAAGCCGAAGCGCAGGACGTCGGGGTGGCGGAAGTCGCCGACCACCCCGCGGGCGGTCAGTTCCCGCATGATCTCCCCGGCCCGGTCGTGCCGGAGGGCGATCTGGCTGCCCCGCTCCCCGTGCGCGAGCGGCGTCACGCACTCGACCACGCCCTCGGGCACGTACCGCGCGACGCACTCGAGGAAGAAGTCCGTGAGCGCGAGCGACTTGTGCCGGACCGCGGCGATGTCCACGCCCTCCCAGACGTCCAGCGCCGCGTCCAGGGCGAGGAGGGAGAGGATCTCCGGGGTGCCCACCCGCCCCCGCACCGCACCGGCGGCCGGGGTGTAGCCGGGGCGCATCCCGAACGGCTCGACGTGCGAGTTCCATCCCGGCAGCGGCGTGTCGAACCGCTCCTGGAGTCCCTGCCGGACGTACAGGTACGCCGGCGCGCCGGGGCCGCCGTTGAGGAACTTGTAGGTGCAGCCGACCGCGAGGTCCACCCCGTGCTCGTCCAGCCCCACCGCCAGCGCGCCCGCGCTGTGGCAGAGGTCCCAGACGGCCACCGCGCCCACCGCGTGGACCGCGGCGGTGAGACCCGGCAGGTCGTACAGCCGTCCCGTGCGGTAGTCCACGTGGTTGAGCAGCACCGCCGCGGTGCGCGGACCGAGGGCCCCCGGGACCTCGTCCGGCAGTACCGGCCGCAGCGCGCAGCCCGTCATCCGTGCCGCCGACTCGGCGATGTAGCCGTCCGTGGGGAAGGTCGTGGCGTCGACCAGGATCTCGTCCCGCTCCACCGCGCCGTCGCCCTCACGGGCGATCCGCACCGCCGCGACCAGCGCCTTGAAGACGTTGACCGAGGTGGAGTCGCCCACCACGACCTGCCCCGGCGCCGCACCGATCAGGGGCGCGACGCGGTCGCCGATCCGTTCGGGCGCGGTCCACCAGCCGCTCTCCTCCCAGGACCGGATGCGCAGCTCGCCCCACTCGCGCAGCACGACGTCCCGCAGCCGCTCCACGACGCCCGTCGGCAGCGCGCCCAGGGAGTTGCCGTCCAGGTAGACGACGTCGTCGAGCACGAACCGGGAGCGCAGGGCGGCCAGCGGGTCGGCCGCGTCCAGCTCGGTGGCCTTCGACAGGAGTTCAGACATGGGAGCGCGCCGTCCAGAGCTCGGGGAACACGGTGTTGCGGGCGCGCTTCTCCAGCCAGGCCACCCCGGCGGAGCCGCCCGTGCCGGTCTTGGCGCCCATGGCGCGGCGGGTGGCGACCAGGTGGTCGTTGCGCCAGCGCCAGACCAGCTCGGCCACGTCGGTCAGCGCCTCGCCGAGGCGGACCAGCGGGTCGTTCTGGTCGCGGCCGTAGATGTCGGTCCACACCCGCTCGACCTCGGGCGACGGCTCGTACTTCTCCGAGACGTCGCGCCGCAGCACCGCCTCGGGCACCGGGTGGCCGCCGCGGGCGAGGAACCGCAGCACCTCGTCGTAGAGCGAGGGTTCGTCGAGCGCCTTCTCCAGCTCCGCGTGGGCGCGCGGGGTGCCGCGGTGCGGGACCAGCATCGAGCGGGACTTGTCGCCGAGGAGGAACTCCATGCGGCGGTACATCGCCGACTGGAAGCCGGAGCCCTCACCGAGGGCACCGCGGTAGGAGTTGAACTGCGCCGGGGTGAGCTGCCCCAGCGGGATCCAGGAGGCGTTCAGCGCCTCCAGCTCCCGTACCGAGCGCTTGAGCGCGTCGACCGCCGTGGGGACGTCGTCGCGGCACAGGGCCTGCGAGGCGGTCTCCCACTCGTGGACGATCACCGTGAACCACAGCTCCATGACCTGGGTGGTCACCAGGAACACCATCTCGCCCGGGTCGTCCGAGCGGAGCTGCTGGAGATGGGTGAGCACATCCGCCCGGACGTAGTCCTCGTAGGGCGTCGAGCCGTCGAACTCGAGATGCGGGGTCTCCGGCTCGTGGGTCTGCTGAGCCTGTCGGGACATCGCTGTCTCCTGCTGTACTCCGGGTAGCGGTCCGCCCCTGCCGATACCGGCACGGGGGCCCCGGTCCCCGCGGCAATCCTCCGCAATGATCCCCCGGTCGGGCAATACCCGCCTGGTGGGACCCTTCCGGACGACGACCGCACGACGACATCCGCACGACGACACGCGCACCACGACACCCGCACCACGACAGCCCCGAGAGAGGTTGGAACGCATGACCGACGAGGAGAGGACGGCCGCCGCCCGGGAGCGGACGGCGGCCGAGGAGAGATCCGTCTTCTCGCACGAGCCCGTCGCCCCGGACGCCACCCGTGCCTACGGCGACCATCCGGACCAGGTGGTCGACTTCTACGCCCCGCAGGGCGGGCGAACGCCCGCGCCGCTGGTCGTGATGATGCACGGCGGGGCCTGGCGGGCCCCGTACGACCGGCTGCACGTCACCCCCTTCGCCCGCTTCCTGGCCCGCCGCGGTCTCGCCGTGGCCGTGCCCGAGTACCGGC
>NZ_JACADT010000244.1:0-6897 GCF_013421635.1 Streptomyces sp. UH6
GAGCGGGCCGCCCGCCCGGCTCACAGGGCGGCGCAGACCGCCCCGTCGAGGGTGAACTGGGCCGGCGCCGTGTTGGCGGCGCCCTTGCTCGCGAGGAATCCGAGCGTGACGGACCCGCCCGCCGGGATGGTGGCGGTGTAGGAGGCGGGCGCGACGCTCACCGCGGTGCCCGACTGGGTGGCGGTGCCGCCCCACATGTTGCTGATCTGCTGCCCGTCGGCGTAGGTGAAGGCCAGCTTCCAGTTGCTGACCGGCGTGGTGGCGGTGTTGCGGAGCACGATCTCACCCTGGAAGCCGCCCGACCACTGGTTGACCACCTTGTAGCCCACCGCGCAGCTGCCGCCCGGCGTGCCACCGCCCGGCGACGTGGTGACCTGCACGGTGGCGGAGTGGGGCGAGCGGTTGCCGGCCGCGTCACGGGCCCGGACCGCGAAGGTGTAGGCGGTGCCCGCGGAGAGGCCGGTGACGGTGGCGGAGGTGGTGCCGGAGGTGGCGACGACGGTCTGCGAGGAGCCGTTCACACGGACGACCTCGTAGCCGGTGACGCCAACGTTGTCAGTCGACGCGGTCCAGGTCAGCGTGGCCGAGGCGGAGGTGACGGCCGAGGACCTGGGCGTGCCGGGAGCGGTGGGCGCCTGGGTGTCGCCGCCGGAGCCGCCGGAGTAGACGGTGGCCTCGCGGGAGGTCTGGGCGATGCCGTTGGCGCCCTTGAAGAAGCGGGTGCCCCAGGTGCTGAGGGAGCCGGCGTCGAAGCCGTTCACCATGTCCAGGTACTCGACACCGCCGCCGTTGCCGCTCCAGGACCAGCCGATGTAGCCGATGCCCAGCGACTGGGCGGTCGCCATGATGGCGTCCTCGTCCGGGTTGCCGTCGCTGTGGTCGTGGCCGAACTCACCGACGACGATGGGCAGCTTGTTGGTGACGAAGTGGTTCAGGTAGCTCTGCACCTCTGCGGCGGTGTCGTACACGCCGTACATGTGGATCGAGAAGATGGTGTTGCGGTCGGGGTCGGCGGCGAAGACGGAGACAGCGTTGTCACGCATCGTCCCGGACCAGTCCTGCCCCCAGTTGGGGGCGTCCACCATCAGCGCGTGGCGGAAGCCGGCGCCGCGGAGCTTGACGATCGCGTTCTTGGTGGCGTCCGTCCAGGCCGCGGCGTTGTTGTTGCCGTACGGCTCGTTGCCGATGTTGATGACAACGTAGTCTTCCTGGCCCGCGAGAACGTCCTTGAGGCCGATCCAGTAGTTCGCGGCCTGGTCGAGCGTGCCGGCCGCCGACTCCTCTCCGTAGCCGGTGGTGTCGTGCACCTCGAGGACGCAGATCAGCTTGTTGGCCTTGCAGCGGTCGACCACGGCGGCGACGTCCTGGGCGCTGTTGGCGGTCCACCGGTGGCCGTCGGCGAGGACGACCCGGACGGTGTTGGCGCCCAGCGCCTTGATGTCGGCGAACGACTGGGTCTCGCCCTGGTACCAGGTGTGCGCGTGATTGACCCCGCGCATCACGAAGTCGTTGCCGTTGCCCTCGACGACACGGCCGTCGGTGACCCGGAGCCCGGCCGGGGCGGCCGCCTGGGCCGGCGCGGCACTCAGGGCGAGCAGCCCGACGAGCGTGGCCAGTGCGGCGATCACGGCCGCGACGGGCCGTCGTCCTGCTACACGTGCGGTTCTCACTCTGCCTCCTGCAGGCCGGCGCCGGCTGTGACCGGCGCCGTGAACGGGGGTGCACGGGAAGGGGAACCGGACTCGCGCCCCACGGGGAACGAGCCGGTGGAACACATGCTTGGGAGCGCTCCCATACACCCAGTTCGGAGTGCTCACGTCAAGGTTGAGGTTCCGCCAAGAATCGGTGCCGCGGGGCCTTCACCCGGGACGGCCAACACCCCTCGTCACACGGGCCCCGGGCACCCGCGCCGGGATGCGCGGACGGCACAACCCCAGGGAAACACTGGCGCGATAAATCATTGCCCTTCCGTTGCCGCACCCTCACACTGCGGATGGGAGCGCTCCCAACACCCCCTTATCCCGCAAGACACCCTAAAAGCGACCTTTTCCGACTTCACGCGCCACGTGCGGCGCGGGCCGTCGCTCAACCCGACCCCGGGCCACCCGCCAGCCGCCACCCGCCACCCGTGCCCCGTCCGCGGGCCTTCCCCGCCGGCGGGGCACACCGCTGCCCCCTCCGGAGACGAAAGTTTCGGCTAAGTTTCGTAACAAAAAATGCTCCAGGGGGCGCAACTTCCTCTCCAGTTCGCTAATTTCTCGGCTCGCAGCGGTAAACGGCGCCCATGGCCGAGAAGAACGCATCGAAAGTTTCGGCCAGGGCGCCGTCCAAGCCGACCGCTACCTGCACGATCCTGACCACCCCACAGCGGAAGGGTCGCACCACCATGGAAATGCAAGTCCTATGGCGCACGGCCATGAGGAAGGCGGTCGTCCTCGGGACGGCGGGCGCCATGGCCTTGGGCGGCATGGTCGCCATGGCCGGCACGGCCGAGGCGGCAACCACCCTCGGTGCTGCGGCGACGCAGCAGGGCCGGTACTTCGGCACGGCGGTCGCCAACAACCGGCTCGGCGAGACGGACTACGTCAACGTGCTGAACACCGAGTTCAACTCGGTGACGCCGGAGAACGAGATGAAGTGGGACGCGCTCGAGCCGAGCCGCGGCAGCTTCAACTTCGCGAACGCCGACAAGATCGTGAACCACGCCAAGGCCCGGAACATGCAGGTCCGCGGGCACACGCTGGTCTGGCACTCCCAGCTGCCCAGCTGGGTCGGCTCGCTGAGCGCCGATGAGCTCCGCAAGGCGATGACCACGCACATCACCGAGGTGATGACCCACTGGAAGGGCCAGATCGCGGCCTGGGACGTGGTGAACGAGGCGTACCAGGACGGTTCGAGCGGCGCCCGGCGCAGCTCGCCGTTCCAGGACAAGCTCGGCGCCGGGTACATCGAGGAAGCGTTCAAGATCGCGCGCTCCGTCGACCCCGCGGCCAAGCTCTGCTACAACGACTACAACACCGACGGTGTCAACGCGAAGTCGACGGCCGTGTACAACATGGTCAAGGACTTCAAGTCCCGCGGCGTGCCGATCGACTGCGTGGGCTTCCAGGGCCACTTCAACTCGAACTCGCCGGTGACCGCCGACTTCCAGCAGAACCTCGAGCGCTTCGCGGCCCTCGGCGTCGACATCCAGCTCACCGAACTGGACATCGAGGGGTCGGGCTCCGAGCAGGCGGCCAACTACGAGAAGGTCGTCAAGGGCTGCCTCGCGGTGAGCCGTTGCACGGGCATCACCGTGTGGGGCGTGACCGACAAGTACTCGTGGCGCTCCAGCGGCACCCCGCTGCTGTTCGACGGCAGCTACCAGAAGAAGCCGGCCTACACCGCCGTCCTCAACGTGCTGAACGGCGGCACCACCACGCCGCCCACCAGCCCGCCGCCCACGACGCCGCCCACCACTCCGCCGCCCGGCGGGTCGGGATCCTGCACCGCCACCTTCAAGACCGACTCCTCCTGGTCCGGCGGCTACAACGGCACGGTGACGGTCAAGGCCGGCAGCTCCGCCATCACCACGTGGACGGTGCCGCTGACCATGGCCTCCGGGACGAGCATCACCTCGTTGTGGAACGCCACCCACACCACCAGCGGCAGCACGGTGACGGTCAAGAACGCGAACTGGAACGGCTCGCTGGCCGCCGGCGCGTCGACCACGTTCAGCTTCACGGTCAACGGCGGCAACGCGGCCCCGACCGTGGGCACCTGCTCGACCTCCTGAGCCCAGGCCCTCGGGCCTGACGAGGAGACCCTGGCCTGCCGGGCGGAGGACGTGCCCCCCTCCGCCCGGCCGCAAGGCCCGGTCTCCGCGACCGTGACCCCCACCACGGTCGGCCGCCGGCCACGTCCCTCGTCGCCGGCGGCCATATCCCAGGCGCCCCCGCCGGACGTTTCCGGCGGGGGCGCCCACGTGCGTCACCGCGTGACCGCTTCTCCGCGTCACCGCTTCACCGCTTCACCGGCTCATCACCGGCTCGTCACCGGCTTCCGAGACACTCCCAGAAGCGCTGGACGATGTTGTCGAGGTAGTTCTTCCCCTCCTCGCCGGAGGTCGCGGACCCGGTGGCCCGGCTCAGGGTCCGGGCGATGAGGTTCTGGTACTCCCCGTGCATGATGCGCAGGGGGTCCTGCAGGTCGCGTTTCTCCATCGACAGCAGGCGGGCGACCGAGCGGATGTGCGCCTGCCAGCGGGTGGAGACGGCCTCCTCGAGGAGGGCCGCGAGTTCCCCTTCGAGGCCGGTGATGGTGACCATGGCGGGCGCCGACAGCTGGAGCGCCTTGCCGAGCTGGGTGGACTGGTAGGCGCTCCCCGTCCACCGTCCCGTCTCCTCCATGCGGAGGTAGTCGCCGACACTCATGCCGACCGCGTGGGCGACGTCCTCGGGTGCCATGCCCCGGGCCAGCCGGTGCTCCCGCAAGGTGCGGGGCGCTCCCATGAGGTCACCGGGCGCACACCACAACGCCCCGGCGAGTGCCGTGAGTTCCTGCAGGTTGGGCATGGCGACGCCGCGTTCCCATGCGGTGATGTGGTCGGGCGTCACATAGGTCATCCCGTAGGAGGCGCGCATTCCGTACGCGACATGGCCGGGGGCCATCCCGAGCCTCTCGCGCAGTGTGCGGGCAGCGCGTGCGTTGAAAGGGAGTTGTGGATGCACGGGCGGAGACTATGCAGTCACGCGGCGTTGTTCTACGGCCACTGTCGGCGGTGTCCCGGTTGGGCGGGATAGATCACCGTCAGGTTCGTAGCAATGTACGAGAGAGTCACGCATGATCAACTCTGCGTATACACCGAGAAGTTGAGAGTTGGCTCCGGATGCGTATGATCCGCTCCGCGAGATGCCGCACATGCGTTCGCGACCAGCCGGTCATGCGCCGCCGTTCGCGGTGTCTCCACATCTCCTCCCCCTGTCCGTACGTTCCAGGAGACGTCATGCACAAAACAGACGCCGGTCCCGTAGCACCGCCCGCCAGATCCGGCGGCAGCGGGTTGGACCGGTTCTTCCGCATCAGCGAGCGGGGCTCGACCTACGGTCGCGAGGTTCGCGGTGGAATCGCCACCTTCTTCACGATGGCGTACATCCTGGTTCTCAACCCGATCATCCTGGGCAGCGCCAAGGACAAGTTCGGTGACCAGCTCGACCCCGCCCAGCTGGCCACCGCCACGGCCCTGGTGGCGGCCGTGATGACGGTGATCATGGGCGTCGGCGGCAACCTTCCGCTGGCCCTCGCCGCGGGTCTCGGCCTCAACGCCGTGGTGGCCTTCCAGATCGCCCCGTTGATGGCCTGGGACGACGCGATGGGTCTCGTCGTCCTCGAGGGCCTGCTGATCTGCGTGCTGGTGATGACCGGTCTGCGTGAGGCGATCATGCACGCCATCCCGCAGCCACTGAAGCAGGCCATCAGTGTCGGCATCGGCCTGTTCATCGCCTTCATCGGCTTCGTGGACGCCGGCTTCGTCACCCGCATACCGGACGCCGCGAACACCACCGTGCCCGTCCAGCTCGGCACCGGCACCCTCAGCGGCTGGCCGATCCTCGTCTTCTGTCTCGGCGTCCTGGTGACGATCGTCCTGCTCGCCCGCAAGGTCAAGGGCGCCATCCTCATCAGCATCGTGCTGATGACCCTGCTCGCCATCGTCATCAACGCGCTGGCCGACGTGAAGAGCTGGGGTCTGACCACGCCGGCGCTCCCGGACAACCCGGTCGCCGCCCCCGACTTCGGGCTGCTGGGCCAGTTCGACCTGCTCGGCTCCTTCGGCCAGGTCACCGTCCTGACCGTGGTCCTGCTGATCTTCACCCTCATCCTGTCCGACTTCTTCGACACGATGGGCACCGTCGTGGGCGTCACCGCGGAGGCCGGTCTGCTCGACGAGCGGGGCCAGGTTCCCGGTCTGAGCCGCGTCCTGCTCATCGACGGTGCCGCGGCCGTGGCCGGTGGCGCCGCCTCCTCCTCGTCCGCCACCACCTACGTGGAGTCGGCCGCCGGTGTCGGTGAAGGGGCGCGGACGGGCTTCGCCAGCCTGATCACGGGCGGCCTCTTCGCCCTCGCGCTCTTCTTCACCCCGCTGCTCACCATGGTGCCCATGCAGGCGGCCTCCCCGGCCCTGGTCGCCGTCGGCTTCCTGATGATGACCCAGGTCCGGCACATCGAGTGGGACCGGTACGACGTCGCGATCCCCGCCTTCCTGACGATCACCGTCATGCCGTTCACCTACTCGATCACCAACGGCATCGGCGCCGGTTTCGTCGCCTACGTGGTCATCAAGGCCTGCCTCGGCCGTGCCCGTGAGGTGCACTGGCTGCTGTGGGGCACCGCGGCCCTCTTCCTCGCCTACTTCGCGATCAGCCCGATCCAGATGCTGCTGGGCGTGAAGTAGCACCGTGCCGCCTCGGGTGTGACCGGATCGGTCCGGTCGCACCCGGGTGTGACCTGATCGGTCCGGCTCCGGGCCCGGTGCTTTGCGTCCCGGGCCCGCCCGGGGTGGGGGGCGGTCTCCGGCCCGGCGACCGCCGGGAAGGTCAGCCGTCGTCGTTCGTCCGTCGCCCGCGGCATGCGGGGCACCCGGTGTTGTGGGTGCTGCGCGGTGAGCCGGACAACCGCGGCCTCCTCGGCCGAGGAGGGCGGCCTGCGCGCCGGCCGCACGTTCGTGGGCCGGTCCGTCGTCAGCATGACGGACCGGCCCACGGCCGCGGCGGGACGTGCGGCATGATGGCCGGATCGTGTCCCACATCGTCTTCTTCCTGACGCCCGGAGTCCACCTGCTGGACCTGGCCGCCCCCGCGCGGGTCTTCACCACCGCGGCCGGTCTCGGACTGCCCGGCACCCGTTCACCACGCCCGCGGT
>NZ_JACADT010000245.1:0-6829 GCF_013421635.1 Streptomyces sp. UH6
GCGGTACCGGCGGGGGTGTCGAGCAGCAACAGCGCCGCCGCCAGCGTCACCACGGCCGAGGCCGACGCGGCCCTGCGCATCCTCCAGCGACCCACGAGTCCGCCTCCTGAGGTCGGGTGGCCGGCCGGCGGACCCGGAACGTCCGGCGGAGTGATCGGTCACCGGCCACAGCAAGAGTGGACCCGAGAGGGCGGGTGATCGCATCCGGGACGTCCGGGCGCACGGCCGCCTTCCTGGGGCCGCCGTTCCCTGAGGCCGCCGCCCTGCGAGGCTTCCGCCCCGCGGCGACGGGACAGCGGCGACGGGACCGTGGCGACGGGACCGTGGCGACGGGACCGCGGAGGGGCCGGAAAAGGACGGGCCCGGGCGGGGCGTGGCTGCTACCTATGGGGTGTCCACGGTGGGCGTGGCGGAAGGAGTCAGGCATGACGGCAGCGGCACTGGACGGAAAGGTCGCACTGGTCGCGGGGGCCACCCGGGGAGCCGGGCGCGGGATCGCGGTGGAGCTCGGGGCGGCGGGCGCGACGGTCTACGTCACCGGGCGGACGACCCGTGGAGCGAGGTCCGAGTACGGGCGGCCGGAGACGATCGAGGACACGGCGGAACTGGTGACCGAGGCGGGCGGCCGGGGGATCGCCGTGCCCACCGATCACCTGGTACCGGAACAGGTCCGCGGCCTCGTCGAACGGATCGACGCCGAGCAGGGCCGGCTGGACGTGCTGGTCAACGACATCTGGGGCGGCGAGCACCTCTTCGCGTGGGAGAGCCCCGTCTGGGAGCACGATCTCGACAAAGGGCTGCGGCTTCTCCGTCTCGCGGTGGAGACCCACGCCGTCACCAGCCACCACGCCCTTCCGCTGCTGCTGCGCCACCCGGGTGGTCTGGTCGTCGAGATGACCGACGGCACGGAGGAGTACAACGCGGCCCACTACCGGACCTCGTTCTTCTACGACCTCGCCAAGGCCTCCGTGCTGCGGATGGCCTTCGCCCTCGCCCACGAACTGGGGCCGCGCGGGGCGACCGCGGTGGCGCTCACTCCGGGGTGGATGCGGTCGGAGATCATGCTGGACCACTTCGAGGTCACCGAGGACAACTGGCGCGACGCCTTGGTCAAGGAGCCGCACTTCGCGATCTCGGAGACGCCGTACTTCGTGGGGCGGGCCGTGGCCGCGCTGGCCGCGGACCCGGAGGTGGGCCGTTGGAACGGGCGGTCCCTGTCGAGCGGCGGACTGGCCAAGGAGTACGGGTTCACCGACCGGGACGGCAGCCGGCCCGACGCCTGGAGGTACATCGTGGAGGTCCAGGACGCCGGACGGGAGGCGGACGTCACGGGTTACCGGTGACGGGAGCCGGGGCGGGCGGCTCCTTGGCGTGCTTGACCCCCGAGCGGGCCTCGACGGTGTCGGGGCCCTGCAGCCGGGTCCAGAACGGGTGGGTGGTGACGAACACCGCGAGCTCGTGCTCGCGGCGGCGCAGCTTCTCCACATAGGCCTGCTCGTCCGGTGTCCAGCCGGGGGAGGCGGGACGCTCGACCTTGCGCCAGCCGTTGTCGTCGTCGAAGCCGTCGTGGGGGTCGACGGACCAGGGGAGACGCTTCAGGAGGGCCGAGAGCTCGGCCCTGACCTGATGCAACTCCGTCTGACCGTCGAGCAGGTCGCTCGGAAAGTCGTAGGTCTTGGCCACACGGCAATGGTACGCCTGTTCGAATTAGCGAGGCGAGTTCGATCTAGTGATTTCGCTCGAACGGGTGTCCGGGAAACGTCCTCCGGTTGACCGGGGGAGAGCCACACTGGACGTATGTGTCGCAGCATCAAGACGCTCCGTCCGCCCGCGCTGCCGGGCGAGGCCACGGAGGAAGAAGTCAGGGCCGCCGCGCTGCAGTACGTGCGGAAGGTCTCCGGGTTCCGGGCGCCCGCGGCGCACAACCGTGAGGTGTTCGACGCGGCGGTGGACGCCGTCGCTGAGGCGACGGCGGAGTTGCTCGCCGGTCTGGAGGTGAGGGGGAGCAAGGCTCCGGCCGCGACGGCTTAGGCGGGTCGTCCGCGGGTGACCGCACGCCTGGCGGGCCAATGGGCCGGTGGGCCGGTGGGCCGGTGGGCCGTGGCCCGTGCCGTGGCCCGTGGGCTACGCGGCGCGGACCTCGTAGGTCGCGAGCCGGACCGTCTCGTCGTCCAGGCACTGCCCGGTGGCGAGGTCGAAGCGCTGCTTCAGCAGGGGGGAGGCGATGAAGGGCCGCCCCTGGTGGCTGCCGAGGAGGCCGCGGGAGAGCACGGCGGCGCCGGTGAAGGGGTCGCGGTTGTCGACGGCGTGGAGACGGCCCGCGCGGTCGAGGAAGACGGCGACCTGGTGGCCGCCGGGGAGGAGGGCGGCCACGCCGCGGCCGGGGACCAGGCGGTCCAGGCCGCAGACGGGCAGCCAGTCCTCGCCGGCCCTCAGCTGGACGAACGTGCCGATCAGGGTGGATGCGGCGGCGGTGGCGACGGCAGTGGTCATCGGGTCGCGGTCCCTTCCATCTCTCGGATGCCGATCTGGAGCAGCGGCAGGTTCGGCTTGATCTGGCCGCGTTCGGGAACGAACGCCACCGTCGGGTCGGGGGTCTCGGGGGCGTTGACGAAGGAGACGAAGCGCTCCAGCTTCTCCGGGTCCTCCAGCACCGCCGCCCACTCGTCGCGGTAGTGGGCCACGTGCGCGGCCATCAGCCGCTCCAGGTCGTCGCAGATGCCCAGCGAGTCGTGGACGACGACGTCGCGGACGTGGTCGAGGCCGCCGGGGATCCGGTCCAGCCACACCGAGGTGCGCTCCAGGCGGTCCGCGGTGCGGATGTAGAACATCAGGAACCGGTCGATCAGGCGGACCAGCTCCGCGTCGGAGAGGTCCTGCGCCAGCAGGTCCGCGTGGCGCGGGGTGGCGCCGCCGTTGCCGCCGACGTAGAGGTTCCAGCCGTTGGCGGTGGCGATCACGCCGAAGTCCTTGGACTGGGCCTCCGCGCACTCCCGCGCGCAGCCGGAGACCGCCGACTTCAGCTTGTGCGGCGAGCGCAGGCCCCGGTAGCGCAGCTCCAGGTCGATGGCCATGCGGACCGAGTCCTGCACGCCGTAGCGGCACCAGGTGGAGCCGACGCACGACTTCACGGTCCGCAGCGACTTGCCGTAGGCGTGGCCCGACTCGAAGCCGGCGTCCACCAACCGCGCCCAGATGCGCGGCAGCTGCTCGACGCGGGCGCCGAACATGTCGATCCGCTGGCCGCCGGTGATCTTCGTGTAGAGGCCGAAGTCGCGGGCGATCTCGCCGATCACGATCAGCTTCTCCGGGGCGATCTCCCCGCCGGGGATGCGCGGGACGACCGAGTAGGAGCCGTTCTTCTGGAGGTTGGCGAGGAAGTGGTCGTTGGTGTCCTGGAGGGCCGACTGCTCGCCGTCCAGGACGTGGGCGTCCGCGCCGATCGCCGGGGCGAGGGTGGCCAGCATGTTGGCGACGGACGGCTTGCAGATCTCGCAGCCGTCGCCGCCGCGGGCCTCCTCGCGGCCGTGGCGGTCCAGCAGCTCCCGGTAGGAGGTGACCCGCAGCGCCAGGACGATCTCGTACAGCTCCTCGCGGGTCTGGGCGAAGCAGCCGCACAGGCCCTTGTCGACCTCGACGCCGCTCGCCTCCAGCTCCGCCTCGACGAGCTGGCCCAGCACCTTCACGCAGGAACCGCAGCCGGTGCCGGCCTTGGTGCACTTCTTGACCTCGGGCACCGTCACGCACCGGTGGTCGGTGACCGCGCCACGGATCGCGCCCTTGGTGACGTTGTGGCAGGAGCAGATGATCGCCTCGTCCGGCAGGGCGGACGGCCCGAGCTGCGCGCCGCCGCCCGCCGCGCCCGCGGGCAGCACCAGGCTCTCCGGCGAGACGGGCGGGACGGACCCGGTGAGGGCCCGCAGCGTGCCGTACGCCTCGGCGTCGCCGACCAGGATGCCGCCCAGCAGGGTGCCGTCACGGCCGACGACCAGCTTCTTGTACAGACCGGCCCGGGAGTCGGAGTAGACGACGTCCAGGCAGCCGTCCGCCGTGCCGTGCGCGTCACCGAAGGAGGCGACGTCCACGCCGAGCAGCTTCAGCTTGGTGGACAGGTCCGCGCCGGTGAACTCCGCCTCCTCACGGGCGATGGCGGCCGCGGCGGTCTGCGCCATCTCGTAGCCGGGGGCGACCAGGCCGTAGACCCGGCCGTCGACGGCGAGCGCGCACTCGCCGATCGCGAAGACCCGGTCGTCGGAGACGGAGCGGCAGCTCGCGTCGACCGCGATGCCGCCGCGCTCGCCGACCTCCAGGCCGCAGTCGCGGGCCAGCTGGTCGCGGGGGCGGACACCGGCGGAGAACACCACCATGTCGACGGCGAGTTCGGAGCCGTTGGACAGCTTCATGCCGGTGACCGCGCCGTCCTCGCCGGTCAGCACCTCCTGGGTGCCCGCACCGGTGTGCACGGTGAGGCCCATCTCCTCGATGGTGCGCAGCAGGGCCGCGCCACCGCCGTCGTCGACCTGCACCGGCATCAGCCGGGGCGCGAACTCCACGATGTGGGCGTCCAGTCCGAGTCCCTTGAGGGCACCCGCCGCCTCCAGGCCGAGCAGGCCGCCGCCGACCACCGCGCCGGTGGTGGCGCGGGCCTTCGCCCACTCCTCGATGGCGAGCAGGTCCTCGATGGTCCGGTAGACGAAGCAGCCGTCCGCGTCCTTGCCGGGCACCGGCGGGACGAACGGGTAGGAGCCGGTGGCCAGGACGAGGGTGTCGTAGGAGACCGTCAGCCCCGAGCGGGCGGTGACGGTCCGCGCCTCGCGGTCGACCGACTCGGCCGGGTCGCCGAGGCGCAGCTCGATGCCGTGCTTCTCGATGAACTCCATGTCGGTCATGGAGAGTTCGTCGGCGCTGGTGCCGGAGAAGTAGGAGGTGAGGTGCACCCGGTCGTAGGCCGGGCGGGGCTCCTCGCAGAGCACGACGACGCGGTGCGTGGAGGTCAGCCCGCGCTCGGCCAGGGACTCCAGGAAGCGCTGGCCGACCATGCCGTGGCCGACGAGCACGATCGTGGGAGAGACCGTGACCGAGGGAGAGACCGTGGAAGAGTCCGTGGTGGGCATGGGCATCAGGAGCCTCCGTCGTTGGTGAGCAGGTGGAGCAGGGGGGACCCGGCGGAGGGAAGCGGCTCTGCTCCCTCCCAGGCGCGCGCCAGCGCGCCGACGGTCCCCAGTTCGCCGACCAGGACGCCGCCGACCAGCCGGTCCTCACGGACCACGACCTTGCGGTAGGTGCCGCGGGTGGCGTCGGCGAGCTGGACCACGTCGTCCCCCGGGAGCGGGGTGAGCTCGCCGAACGCCGCCAGGTCGAAGGGGCGGTCGGAGAAGAGCGTCAGCCGGGTGAGGGCCCGGGTGCCGGTGTAACGGGCGGCGCCGTCCCCCGCGAGGGACAGGGCGAGGACCTCGGCCTGTTCCAGGGCGGGGGTGGCCAGCCCGTAGACCTGGCCGTCGTGCTCGGCGCAGTCGCCGAGGGCCCGGATGTGCGGGTCGGAGGTGCGCAGTTCGTCGTCGACGACGACACCCTTGCGGACGTCCAGTCCGGCGCCCTGCGCGAGGCCCGTGCGGGGGCGGACCCCGCAGGCCAGCACCACCACGTCGGCGTCCAGGGCGTAGCCGTCGGCCATCTCGACCGACCGGACCTTGCCCTCGACCACCCGGACGTCGCGCACCCGCAGCTCGGTGTGGACCTCGACGCCCAGGTCCTCCAGGTGCCGCCGCACCAGCGCGGAGGCGGCCGGGTCGAGCTGCCGCTCCATCAGCCGCTCCGACTGCTGCGCCAGCACCACCTGCGCGCCCCGCTCGGCCAGCGCCCGGGCCGCCGACACGCCGAGCAGCCCGCCGCCCACCACCACCGCGCGGGTGCCGGGGCGGACCGCCGCCGACAGCTCCAGGCAGTCGTCCATGGTGCGGAACGCGTGCACCCCGCGGGGCAGCCGGTGGTCGCCGACGGCGAACAGTCCGCGCAGCGGCGGCAGCACCGGGTTGGAGCCGGTGGCCAGCACCAGGGTCCCGTAGGTCAGCTCCTGGCCGTCGTCGCAGTACAGACGCCGCGCGTCCCGGTCGATCTTCACCACCCGGGCCCGGACCAGACCGGCCGGGGCGGGCAGCTCGATCACCTCCGGCGCGTACCGGCCGGCCAGCACCTCGGCGAGCAGCACCCTGTTGTAGGGCCGGTGTCCCTCCTCGCCGACCAGGACCGCCGGCACGCCCAGCTCCCCGAGCCGGCGGGCGAGGCGCACCCCCGCGGGACCGGCCCCGATCACCACCACACGCTGTTGCGACGTCATACCCGGAAGAGTGCGGGGCGGGTGTTTCCCGACCGCATCCCTCCCGTTTCCCGCGGGGAACGCTGCCCTCAGCGGGGGAGGGCGGGCGCTGTGAGGGACCGCGGCGGCCGGGGCGGCGGGCTGGCATCATCGCCGCATGGACTCACGTGTGACCGGCATACCCGGGGTGGACGGCACCGAGAAGGTGGCCGTCGTGATCGATGTGATGCGCGCGTTCACCACCGCCGCGTGGGCGTTCCACCGCGGCGCCGACAGGATCGTCCTGGCCGCCGACGCCGACGAGGCCCTTGAGCTCAAGGCGGGGCATCCCGGCTGGCTCGCGCTCAAGGACGGCGCGCCGGCCCGCGGGTTCGACCTGGTCAACTCGCCCGGCCTGCTCCGCCAGGCCGAGCTGACCGGCCGCACCGTGGTGCAGAAGACCACGGCGGGAACGGTCGGGGCGCTGGCGGTCGTCGAGGCGGACCTCGCGCTGTGCGCGAGTTTCACCGTGGC
>NZ_JACADT010000246.1:0-6815 GCF_013421635.1 Streptomyces sp. UH6
GGCAGCGTCGCGTCCGCCGCGCCACCCGCTGTGCCGCGCTTCTTGCTGTTATATAACTTATCCACGGTCACCGGCCCGGTCCGTCACGCCCGCCCGGAACCCCGTGCGCCCCAGGGGTCACCGGAACCGGCGTTTCGGCCACCGCCCGCCCCTGGAGGGCCCTGGCGGCACTGCGACGGCGCTCCCCACCCCGTGCGCCGTACGGGTCGCGGCCCGTCCGAAATCGAGCGCGTTCGATTCGCCGGTCGCGTCGTTGTGCTGTGCACCGGCGCATCACCGCACCGTCGTGAACCCGACGCACCGTTCAGGAGGCCCGCGTTGACCGCACAGGAAGCAGTACCCCCGCCGACCTCGCCGTCCGGCCCGCCCTCGTCCCCTCCCCCGCCTCCCCCGCCCGCACCGGCGGAGATCACCTATCAGGGGCACTACTCCGTCAACCCCCTGGCCCAGGTCTCGTTCCGGCGCATGTGCGCGCAGATCCCCCGGGTCCTGGGCCGGATCGGCGCCCTGTGCCTGCGGACGGACCGGCGGGCGGTACGGCTGCTGGTCGGCTGCCAGGTGGTGACGGGCGTGTCCGCCGCGGTCCTGCTGGCCGCGACGGCCGGCGCGATGGGGCCCCTGCTGGGCGGCGGGGAGGTCACCGACCGGCTGCGGGACGCGCTGCCCGCGCTGCTGGTGGTGGCCCTGGCCGCCGCGCTGGCACGCGTCTGCGGGGCCGTGGCGGTCTACGCGGAACGGCGGGTGACCCCCCTGCTGACCACCGCGACGGACACCATGCTGGTGGAGGGGGTGTGCCGGGTGGAGGCCTCGGCCTACGCCGTCGACGGCTTCTCCGACCGCCAGGAGGCGGCCGAGATGGGGGTCATGCGCACCCAGGTCATGGTCGGCGACGCGCAGCGGTTCCTGTCCGCGCTGATCCGGATGGTGACGGCCGGCGGCGTGCTGGCGGTCCTCGACCCGGTGATGCTGCCCCTGCTCCTGCTGGCCGTGCTGCCCGCCGGGGTCGGAGCGGTGCTCACGGCCCGGGTGGACTACCGGATCCACTACGCCAACGTCGCCGACCGCAACGTCCGGGGCATGATGCGCTGGTGGGCGACGACGCCGAAGTACGGCGACGAGGTCCGGGCCAACTCGATGACCGACTACCTGGTCTTCTGGTACCGGGCGCTGTCGGAGCGCTGCGACCGCCGGACCCTGTCGGCGGCGCCCCGCACCCTGTGGATCTCGCTGCTCTCGGCGCTGGCGGGAGGCGTCTTCCTGGTCGCCACCTGGGGCACGCTGGCCTGGCTGGCGGCCACCGGGCGGATCGAACTCGCCGTCGCCGCCACCGCGGTCGTCGCCGTGCAGACGACGCTCGCCGCGCTCTCCCAGGTGGTGGTCAACGGGGCCGCCGTCTTCCACACCAGCCTCTACCTGGGCGACATGCAGACCTTCCTCGACGACGCGGCCGCCCGTGCCCCCCGGCGCGGCGGGCACGCCCTGACCGACCCGGTCGAGGAGATCCGGCTGGAGGAGGCCGTCTACCGCTACCCGGGCAAGGACCGGCCCGCCGTGGACGGCGTGTCACTGACTCTGCGCCGCGGCCAGATCCTCGCCGTCGTCGGGGCCAACGGCTCCGGCAAGTCCACCCTGACCCGCCTGCTCACCGGCGTCTACCTGCCCGACAAGGGCAAGGTCACCTGGAACGGCGCCGACCTCGCCGGCACCGACCCGGCCACCGTGTGGGCCCGCACCGGGCTGGTGCCGCAGATCTTCGCCCAGTGGCCGCTGCGTGTGCGGGAGAACATCACCCTCGGCCAGCCCCGCAGCCACGACGACGGGCCGGTCTGGGAGGCCGTCGACGCGGTGGGCCTGCGTGAGGCCGTGGAGGACCTGCCCGCCGGGCTCGACACCCTCCTGGCCCGCGACGTGTTCGGCGGGGCGGAGCTGTCCGGCGGCCAGTGGCAGCGCATCGCCTGCTCCCGGGCCCTCTACCGCAAACCGGCCCTGCTCATCCTGGACGAGCCGACCTCCCAGATGGATCCCCGCGGCGAGCACCGGATCTTCGAGCGCGTGAAGGCCGTCGCCGCCGACCGGATCACCATCGTCGTGACCCACCGCCTGGAGAACACGAAGATCGCCGACCACATCGTCGTCATGGAGCACGGCCGGATCACCGAGCAGGGGCGCTACGACGACCTCGTCCACGCCGGCGGCACCTTCGCCGAGCTCCTCGCCCTCTCCCAGGACCGCTGACCCGGGAGACCCGGGAGACCCGCCGGCCCTCCCCCGCTCGGGGGGAGGGCCGGCGGCTTCCGTCAGGCGCAGTACTGCGCCTGCTTGCCGATCGACCGGTACATGCAGTCCGCGTTCTCCAGGAGCTGCAGGACCGCGTCACGGTTGCGGGACGTCTCCCGCTCGATCACCTCGTCGGGCGGGTAGAACCCGCCGCCGGAGCTGGACGAGGGGTACATCTCGAAGGTGTACGAGAAGATCCTGTGCACGCCCCAGAGGTAGTCGTTGATCGACCCGTCCGTGATGTACAGGTCGCTGGACTGCTCGGCGGTGTAGCCGTTGCTGGCGGCCATCTTCTGCCCCACCGCGGCGAAGGCGTTGCGGTCGTCGGCCGTCATCCCGGTCGCGGTGTCGGAGTAGGTGTAGCCGTACGGCCACAGCACCAGCTCGCTGTAGGTGTGGAAGTCCACGCCCGCCTTGATCTGCTGCGTGCCGCCCACCACCCGGCTGCGCACGAAGTCGGCGACCACCTTGACCTCCTTGGCGGACTCCCCCGCGGTGCCCCGGTAGGTGTCGGAGGACGCGGAGCCGGAGGAACCGCCGCAGCAGCCCCAGCGGTGGGCCCAGTTGCGGTTCAGGTCCGTACCGACGTAGGAGGAACCGGCGTTGGGCTGGCGGTTCTTGCGCCAGGAGCGGTAGGAACCGGAGGCGATGTCGTACTCGCCGCCGTCCGGGTTGAGGTCCGGGACGATCCAGATCTCACGGCCGTTCACCATGCTGGTGACCCGGGAGTCGGTGCCGTAGTCGCTGGTCAGTTCCCGCAGCAGGTACAGCGCCATCTCCACCGTGAGGTGCTCACGGGCGTGCTGGTGGTGGGTGAACAGCACCTCCGGTTCGGCCTCGTCGGTGCCGACGTTGTCGCTGATCTTGACGGCGACGATGTTGCGCCCCTGGTACGAGGTGCCGATCACGCGCTGGGAGGCGATCTGCGGGTTGGCCTGGACGATCGCGTTGATCTCGCTCGTCATCTCCGCGTAGTTGTGGTACCTCGAGTCGGCGGACGGGAAGTCGAGCGGGGTGACGCCGTCCGCTCCGGCGGAGCGGTCGGGGACCGCGGCCAGCGGGGTGATGTCGTAGCCCTGCGCGCGGAGCTTCTTGACCTGGCCGGCGGTGCCGGAGACGACGACGCCGTGGCCGTGGACCTCGTCGACGGTCACCCCGGCCCGCTGGAGGGCGGTGCGGTCCTCGGCGGTGGAGTGCAGGTGGACCTCGTACTGGCGGACCTCGTCCGCCGCGGCCGTCGCGGCGGAAGCGGCCGGGGTGTCGTCGGCGGACGCCGAGACGGGGGCCGCGATGGCCAGGGCGAGCAGAACGGCGAGGGCGGCGGTGCGTCTGCGGCTTCGGGGTACCGGGCCGTGGAGGCGGAGTCGCATGAAGTCTCCTCGATTCTCCGGGAGTTCGGGATGGTTCCGGATCTGGGGAGTGACGCGGGGTGGTGCCTCGGTGCGACGTGCGCGGTACGACGTGCTGGCGCGGGTGTGGCGCCATCGTGCGGCGATGGCATGCCCCGGTCAAGAGTGGCGAACCGGAACCTGGCCGGAACCGGCCCGGCCGTGCGGTGGTTGAATGCCCGCATGCCCCAGGAGGAGACACTCGTCGAGCGCCTCGCCGAGGCGGGCCTCACCGCCGTGGCGGTGGAGGAGGCCGCCGGCGGAGCGGTGGCCGTCGCAGGCCTGGCCACCCTGCGGGACGGCACGGAGGTCTTCGCGAAGACCCTGCGCGGGCCGGGGCCGGACCTGTTCACCGTCGAGGCCGCCGGGCTGGCCGCACTCCGCGGATCCGGCGGGGTGCGCACGCCGGACGTGCTGCTGGCCTCTCCCCGGCTGCTCGTGCTGGAGCGGATGCGGCCGCGGGTGGACACCGAGGCGTTCTGGGAGGCGCTGGCCCGCGCCGTCGCCGCCCTGCACCTGTCCACCGTCACCGACCGGTTCGGCTGGCACCGCGACGGCTGGCTCGGCCGCATGCGTCAGGACAACACGTGGGACACCGACGGGCACCGGTTCTTCGCCGAGCGGCGGATCCTGCGGTGGCTGCCGGAACCGCCGGTCGAGGCGGCGTTCGACGCGGAGGACCGCCGTGCCCTGGAGCGGCTCTGCGCGGCCCTGCCCGAGCTGGTTCCGGACGGGCCGGCGTGTCTGACCCATGGCGACCTGTGGGCGGCGAACGTCGTGGCCACGGCCGAGGGCGCACCGGTGCTCGTCGATCCCGCCGTCTCCTGCACCTGGCCGGAGGTCGACCTCAGCATGCTCCGGTGCTCGCCGCGCCCGGCCGCCGCGCGGCGGTTCTTCCCCGTGTACCGGGAGGTGGCGGGCCTCCAGGACGGCTGGGAGGAGCGCATGCCCCTGCTCAACCTCCGCGAACTGCTCGCCGCGGTCGCCCACGGCGACGACAGCTGGGGTGCGGTGGAAGAGGTCCGCAGGCTGGTCCGGCCCTTCCGCCGCACCGGGGGCGCCCGCGGGCGTCAGGCGGTCACGCCGGCGTGAGTCTCTCCTTCGACCCGGTAGTACCCCTGCTCGGAGGGGCCCGGACGGTCTTCGGCGGTGCATGGGAGGACCGTACGCGGCCGAACGTGCCCACCCCCTTCCGCGACGCGCGCGGGCGGGCGCGGGCGGGCGCGCGGGCGGGCGACGGGCCGCCGACCGGGTCCGCACATGGCGGAACCCGGGAGCGGTATCCGGCTCCCGGGCCCCTGGGGATGCCACCCGTTGCGCACGCCGACGGCGTTTCAAGAGGCGGGATCAGACTCAGAACCTCGTGTTCTTCCATTGAACTACCGCGCCGGGAAGAGGCGCAGGCGAGAGTCGAACTCGCACTTCGAGGAGGTTCGTCCCACCCCGGTCGAACCGGCGATAGGTGGCGATGCTGAAATTCGAGCGAGAGTCTGAGATTCAGGCGGCGTGCCTCTGCCGATTGGGCCACCCCGGCGCGTGGTGCCGGGGGAAGGATTCGAACCTTCACCGTCGCCGCTTCCTCAGGCTGATGTCGTTCAGTTTCAGCTTGCGCTCGCGGTGCGGACCGGTCCTCACCCGGTCCGCGCCCGATACGCACCCCCGCGCTCGCACGCGGGGGCGATCATGGGGCCACCCCTGCGACCTCAGTCGAAGAGGTAGCCGAACACCGCGTCCCCGACCCGCTGGTCGGTGACCTCGGCCGAATTGGCCTCCTCGCGGGCGAACTTGACCGCCCGCTGGAGCTTCTCCACCCGCTCGAGCAGCTCGTTCACCCGCCGCGCCGGCAGCGCCCCGGAGAACTTCACCGTGGTCCAGTAACCGATCGGCACGTCCTCGTAGTAGACCTCGACCTGCGCCGGGTGCTTCTCGGTCGCCTCGGCCTTGACGTGGTTGCGCGGCACCTTCTTGGTGCGGATCGTGCGGACCGGGTCGGTCTTCCACCAGTCCGTGGACGGGTCCAGCGACCAGGACTCGGCGGCGTCGAGCACGGGGAGCTTCTTGACGAAGGTGTGCAGGTCGGTGAGCTGCTTCTCCAGGAAGAGCAGGTAGCTGACGGGCACGTCGGCGGCGAGCGTGCGGCCGTCCACCGTGACGTCGGCGGAGGCCGTGCGGTTGGCCCAGTCCTTGGTCGCCGTCACGTCGAACAGACGGGTCAGGGACGCGGCGGTCTCCCGCAGCACGTCCTCGGCCTTGACCTGCACCCGCGTCGACTCGGGCGGCAGCTGCTCGCCCTCCTCGTCCTTCGGCTGGTACGACCGCGAGATGCCCGCCAGCAGCGCGGGCTTCTGCACCTTGTGGTGCGCCGCGGTGATGTCCTGGAACGACTTGCTCTTGACGCCCTTTTCGACAGCGACGATCTGGTTGAGCTTCGCCATTGCGTCCCCCCTTTCGAACACGAGGAACATAGACCACGTCGGCCGGGTGTCTCCTCCGAATTTCCGGGGCCGCCGGGGCAGGCGGCACCGTACCGGAGCGCGCCTCCTTCTGGCACCATGCATCACCGGTCCCGGCCCGCTCCCCCGCCCCGGAGGACACATGCGTATCCGCTCCCTGCCCGCCCTCACGGTCGTGGCGCTCTCCCTCCTCGCCGGCTGCTCCCAGGACGACGAAGCGGCGGACCGCGGGTCCGGGGCGGCGTCGACGGGGTCGGCGGCGGAGTCGGCGGCGGAGAACAAGCCCTCCGCCGGGGAGGCCCGCGCCCTGGAGCGGGCCGTGGAGGCCTACGTCACCGCCTACTTCGGCAACGACGCCCCGACGGCGCTCGGCATGATGTCGCAGCGCTGCCGGAGCGTGCTCGTCCACGAGGCGGAGCACGCCGACAAGCGGGGCGAGGAGGCGTACGCGGCCGCGGTGGAGCAGGTCGCCGAGGAGCACGGCCCCCGCGAGGCCGCGGACGTGACGGTGGACGAGGTCTCCGGCGACCGGGCACGCGTCTCCTACCGGGTCGACGGCCTCCCGGAGTTCGACCAGAAGGGGCAGCCCTGGGCCCGCGAGGACGGGGCGTGGAGGTACGACGCCTGCTGACGCCCCGGCCGCCCGCGCGGCGGGCGGGCCCTCACGGCCGGGGCAGCACGAGGCGGAACGTGGCCC